>DATFDC010000530.1:0-3611 GCA_035252415.1 Solirubrobacteraceae bacterium | reverse complement strand
CTGGTGAGCCTGCCGAGCCAGAGCGGCCCGGTCACCGAGATCGCCGCCGGCGGCGCCCACAGCCTGGCGCTCACCTCGAGCGGCCAGCTGTACGCGTTCGGCGACAACCGTGAGGGGCAGCTCGGCCGCGCGACGAACAGCGGCACGGACCAGCCGAATCCAACGCCGGCGCTGGTGAGCCTGCCGAGCCAGAGCGGCCCGGTCACCCAGATCGCCGCGGGCGGAGACCACAGCCTGGCGCTCACCTCGAGCGGCCAGCTGTACGCGTTCGGCGACAACTCCTCCGGAGAGCTCGGCAACGCGACCAACAACGGCACGGATAACCCGAACGCGACCCCGGCGCTGGTGAGCCTGCCGAGCCAGAGCGGCCCGGTCACCGAGATCGCCGCCGGCGAAGCCCACAGCCTGGTGCTGACTTCCAGCGGCCAGCTCTACGCGTTCGGCTACAACGGCGACGGCGAGCTCGGCAGCGCGACCAACAGCGGCACGGGAAATCCGAATCCGACTCCGGCGCTGGTGAGCCTGCCGGGCCAGAGCGGGCAGATCGTGCAGATCGCCGCCGGCGCAAAGCAGAGCCTGGCGCTGACCGCCAGCGGCCAGCTGTACGCGTTCGGCTTCAACGGCGACGGCGAGCTCGGCAGCGCGACCAACAGCGGCACGGTAAACCCGAATCCCACGCCCGCGCTGGTGAGCCTGCCCGCCGGAACGACGATCGACGCTGTCGCCAAGGGGCCGGAGGCGGCACATTCGCTGGCCCTCGTCTCGGGTCTCGAGATCACGTCGGGCTCACTACCGAGCGGGCAGGCCGGCTCGGCCTACAACGCCACGCTCGGCGCGACAGGCGGCACGCCGCCGCTCAGCTGGTCGGTGACCGGGCTGCCGCCGGGGCTGTCGCTCGCTCCCGCAAGCGGCACCCTGTCAGGCACCCCGAGGGCGGCCGGCGGCTACGCGGTCGAGGTCACCGTGACTGACCGCTACGGCAGCCGCGCAGCGAAGACTCTTGTGGTCGCGATCGCGCCCCAGCCTGCGCCGGGTACGGGCGTCGCGAAGCTCGTGACGCTCTCGGCGCTGCGCATCCACCCGAGCGTGTTTGCGCGGAGCGGCCGCCTGGTCAGGGGGCACTGCGTCGCCTCGACGCGCGCCAACCGCCGCCACCAGCGCTGCACGCGTCCGATCGCACTGCGCATCGGCTACCGGCTCAACACTCCCGCCACAGTGAGCTTCAGGATCATGCGCGCCGCGCGCGGGCGGGTCGTCGGTGGGCGCTGCCGGGCGCCCAGCCGCGCCAGCCGCCACCACCGAAGCTGCACCCGCCTACTCGCCGTGCGCAAAAGTTTCACCCGTAGTGGTCGCGCCGGGCAGAACAGCTTCACATGGAGCGTCCGCGTCGGCGGCCACACGCTCAGCGCCGGCGCCTACCGGCTGATCGCGACCCCCACCGCCCCCGGGGACAGCGGCGCGCCGAAGAGCGTCGCGTTCCGGATCGCGCGCTGAGTCGTTTGGTCGGTAGGTCTCGGACCGCCCGGCGCGCGTCGAGCGTAACCTCGCCGTATGGCTGAGTCCTTCGTCCCGGATGACTTCGTCGTGCCTCGGGACCTTGTCGGCCCGGGCTTCCGCTTGGAGCCGCTTGGACCCCAGCACAATGAGGCCGATCACAGTGCCTGGATGTCGAGCATCGAGCACGTCCGCGCCACGCCCGGCTTTCTGGATGGTCAGTGGCCGCCCGTTGGCGGGCTCTCACTCGCCGAGAATCTTCGGGACCTGGAGCGCCACGCGGACGATTTCGAACGACGTCTGGGCTTTACGTACACCGTCCTCGACGATCGGGATCGCATCGTCGGATGCGTGTACATCTACCCGTCGAAGTCCGATTCCCGGGTCGCGCAGGTGCGGTCCTGGGTCAGCGCAGACCACGCGGAGCTAGATCTGCCGGTGCACGACGCCGTGGCGGACTGGCTCGCGACCGAGTGGCCGTTCACCGACGTCCAGTACCGCCCTGCGGGCTAGCCAGAACGGCCGTCGATCAGGCGCCGGCGCTCCGCCGAACGCGGCCGAGTGCTCCACGGTCCAGGGCAGACCGTCGAGGGCGTGACCGATGAGTTCTCGTCGCCGACGCGGTCATAGGGTCGAACACGGAAGAGGAGGAACCCGATGACCGCAAGCTTGAGCACCCGTACCCGTTGGCTCGCACTCGTGATTCTGTGCGTGGGCGACCTGATGATCGTCGTGGACACGACGGTCGTAAACGTCGCGCTGCCGTCAATCCGCGCCAGTCTGGGCTTCTCGCAGACCTCGCTCGCGTGGGTGGTGAACGCCTACATGCTCACGTTCGGGGGCTTCCTGCTGCTCGCCGGCCGCCTGGGCGATTTGTTCGGACAGCGCCGGCTGTTCCTGATCGGCACCGCTGCGTTCACGGCCGCGAGCCTCGTGTGCGGCGTCTCCGAGTCGCAGGGGATGCTGATCGCCGCACGCGCCGTACAGGGACTCGGCGGCGCGATCGTCTCCGCCGTCGCGTTCTCGCTGATCGTTATGCTGTTCACCGAGCCCGCCGAGCGCGCAAAGGCGATGGGGGTGTTCGGGTTCGTGATGGCGGGCGGCGGCAGCATCGGCGTCCTGGTGGGCGGCGTGCTGACCGACCTCGTGGGGTGGCACTGGATCTTCCTGGTCAACCTGCCGATCGGGATCGGCGTGACGGTGGCCGGCTTGAAGCTGCTGCCGTCGGTCAGCGCCGGTGCCGGCGAGCGGCGCCTGGACGTCCCCGGGGCGATCGCGATCACAACCGCGATGGTGCTCGCCGTCTACGCGATCGTGAACGGCAACTCGGCCGGTTGGCTCTCGGCGCAGACCATCGGGATGCTCGCAGCGACCATCGTGATCGGTGCCGGCTTCGTCGCCTGGGAGGCGCGTGTGCCCGCTCCGCTCATGCCGCTCGGGATCTTCCGCCACCGCAACCTGACCACAGCCGATGTCGTTGGCATCCTCTGGGCGGCGTCGATGTTCGCGCTGTTCTTCCTGTCGGCGCTCTACCTGCAGCTGGTGCTCGGCTACAGCCCGCTCCAGGTCGGCCTCGCCTACCTGCCTGGGAACCTGCTGATGATGGCGTTCTCGCTCGGGCTCTCGGCCAAGCTCGTCATGCGCTACGGCTTCCGGGTGCCGCTGGCTGGCGGCCTGCTCCTCGCGGCGACTGCGCTGCTGTGGCTCGCACGCGCTCCGGTGCACGGCTCGTTCTTGGTCGACGTGCTCCCGGCCATGCTGCTGTTCGGCATCGGCGGCGGGCTCGCCTTCAACCCCGTGCTGATGGCATCGATGAGCGACGTCGAGCCACAAAACTCGGGCCTGGCCTCCGGCATCACCAACACGGCGTTCATGATGGGCGGAGCGCTCGGGCTCGCGATCCTGGCCAGCGCCGCCGCAGGGCGCACGCACCACCTGGCCACGGCCGGCGCCGGCACCGCCGCGGCGCTCACCGGTGGCTACCACCTGGCGTTCGTGATCGGCGCGATCTTCGCGGTCTGCGGCGCCGCGGTCGGCGCGTTCTCACTGCGCGACGTGACCCAGCCGGCCGGCGCGCACGGCGTCGAGCCAGCGCTCGAGTCCGCATGAAACTCCTA
>DATFDC010000529.1:0-3749 GCA_035252415.1 Solirubrobacteraceae bacterium | reverse complement strand
GGCGGGATCGGCCCCGGCCAGCGCGGCCGCGGTGAGCGCGCCGGCCGCGTTGATCGCGTTGTGCTGGCCCGGCACCGCCAGCGAGACCTCGATCCCTCGCCAGTGAAGGCGCGACCCTAGCGGGGACATCGACGTGTCGGGGGCGTCGTAGGCGAGCGCGTCCGGCGGACACAGCGCGCGCAGCGCCGGCCGATCCCAGACCACGGCGCCGGTCGTGGCCCGGCCCATGAACTCGCTGAGCGTGGCCTCGAGATCGAGCCGCGAGCTGTAGGTGGCGTGATGGTCGAGCTCGGCGTTGGTCAGCAGCGCGATGTCCGGATGCAGGCGCAGCAGCGAGCGGTCCGACTCGTCGGCCTCGACGACGATCCAATCGCCCTTGCCCCAGCCGGCGTTGGCGCCGGTGCCGCGCAGCTCGCCGCCCACCACGTAAGCCGGATCGAGACCGCACGCCTTAAGGATGTGCACGAGCATGGCCGCCGTGGTCGTCTTGCCGTGCGTGCCGGTGACGGCCAGGCAGCGCTTTGCCGCCGCGATCTGTGCGAGCAGCTCGGCGCGGTGCAGCTCCCTCCCGCGCGCGGCCGCTCGCTCCGGATTCTCGGGAGGCACGGCGGTCGAGTACACGACCTCGGCTCCGTCCGGAACGTTGACGGCGGCGTGGCCGAGCACGGGCTCGATCCCGTGCTCGCGCAGGCGCGCCGTGTAGCTCGACTCAGCGCGGTCGGAACCGGTGACCGCCGCGCCCAGCTCGCGGGCGATCAGCGCGAGCCCGCTCATGCCGGCCCCGCCGATGCCGACGAAGTGGAGCCTCCGCGCGGACCAGTCGTCTTCCGGCCGGTTCACTCCTCGCGCTCGAGTACCACCACCGGGATGTCCCGCCCGGTCTTGCGCTGGTATTCGTCGTACGCCGGCCAGCGGTCGCTCATCATCCGCCAGAGGTCGGGCTTCTCCTCGGACGTCGCGGTCCGGGCGTGCGCCTTGAACCGGTCGCCCCGCACCTGCACGGTCACCTCGGGCTGATCGGACAGGTTCAGATACCAGGCCGGATGCTCCTCGGCGCCTCCCTTGGACGCCACCACCACGTGGTCCTCGCCGTGCTTTCCGTAGATCAGCGGCGTGGAGCGTGGCTCGCCGCTGCGCCGACCGGTGGTCGTTAGGATCAACACGGTCGTGCCCTGCCAGTCGTGTCCCTCAGCGCCATCGGTTTGCAGATAGCGTCTGACGTGCTCCTGGCCGAACAGCATCCCTCCACCTCGCTTCGCAGGTTTTCGGACCCGAGGCTATACAAAGCGTGCGCACGCCGCATCGATTTGATGCCGATTGCGTTGGCCGGGGTAGGGCTTCAATGATGAGCAGGGGATGCTTTCGACGACTTCCGGCTGCCGTGTGGATGGCCGGAATCCTGGCGCTGGTAAGCGCGGCCGGGCTGGCCGGCTGGCTGAGTGCGCCGGCCGCGGCGAGTCGTGGGCCGCGCGCGCACCAGGCCGACGCTCAGCAGTGTCCCGATCCCTACCCGGCCACGCGTGACCCGTCCAACCCGCTCGACCTGTCCACGCCGCCGGGCGCCAATCCGCTGAACGGCGCGCATTTCTTCGTCGACGGCCCTCGCCACGGCGAGGCGGCCGGCGCGATCGCCCAGCTCGTCGGCAAGAACCCAACCCGGTTCAAGGACGGCGACACGTGGGCGACCTTCAAGGCCCACCTCGCGAAGGGCCGCCTGCATCGCAAGCTCGCCCACAACCGCAAGCTGGGCCGCGAGGTCCGGCTGCTCGAGAAGATCGCCGACCAGCCCGAGGCCCAGCGCTTCAGCCTGTACTCGGCCGGCGGAGGCCCCGGAGCGATTTTCGCTCAGGTGCAGAAGATCTTCTGCCACAACCTGACCGCCGATCCCGGGTCGATCCCGATCATCACCACCTACTTCCTCTATCAGGCCGGCTACTGCGAGACGAGCAGCGAGATCGTCTCCCATCGCCCCACGTTCGAGCGCCAGGTCAACGAGATGGTGCAGGGGATCGAGAACCGGCCGGCCGTGATGCTGCTCGAGCTCGACGCGGTCGGCTCGTCGAGCTGCATGGCCCGCAACGGAGCCCTGCCCGAGTGGGAGAACGACATCCGCTACGAGATCAATGCGGTCTCGGCGCTTCCGAACACCGTGGTCTACATCGAGGGCGGGTACTCGGACGGTGCGAATCCGCGCTATACCGCACGCGTGCTGAACGCCGTGGGCGTGCGCAACATCCGCGGGTTCTACACCAACGACACCCACCTGCAGTGGACGGCGAACGAGATTCGCTGGGGCCTCAAGGTCTCATCCCTGACCGGCGGGGCGCACTTCATCATCAACACCGCGGACAACGGCCACGGGCCGCTGCTCAACCCGCATCCCACCAGGCAGGGGATCGAGGATCTGTGCAACCCACCGGGCCGTGGCGCCGGCATCCCGACCACGACCGACACCGGCAACCCGGCCATCGACGCCTTCATGTGGGTGCACGTGCCGGGGACGAGCAGCGGCAAGTGCAACGGCGGGACGCCGTCCGGGACGTTTTGGCTGGCCCGCGCGCTGACCGAGGCGCGTAATGCCAACGCGCAGCTCGGGCCGCACTACAAGAACCACCCGTATTAGCGCAGCCGGACGGTGAGGATCTGACCGGGCCCGAGCTCGGTGATCTGACCAGCCACGTCAGTCTCGTCCAGCCGCACGCGTGACATCTCGAAGTCGCCGTGGATCCTGACTCGCACGCGCTCGTCGGTCGGGTTGAAGCAGCGGAGGATCAGCCCGTCGCCGTCCTCGGCGCCCTTGAGACACGAGAACACCGCGCCGCCTTCAATCGACAGCGGGGCGTCCAGTTGCGTGCCGGCGGGAGCGAGCACGAACGGGTGGCGGTAGTCCATCGAGGCTCTGAGCAGCGCGGTGGCGTCGAGGGTGTCCGCGCCGGGCAGCAGCGCGTACTCGAGCTCGTGGCGTCCCAGGCACTGTCCCTCGGGAGTCGGAAGCGCGGGGCCGGCCGTGAGCGGGCGGGTGGAGATCGCACCGGACGCGCGCGAGATCAGGCCGACCGCCCGCAGCAGGGTCAGGCACAGCTCGGGACCGCGCTCGGTCGGGCGGGCTTCGTACTCGGGCAGGCCCTTCGTGAGCAGCGCGAGCGGACCGAGCGCGACCGCGCCGAGAGTGTGCTGGGTGGGGTCGGGCGGCTCGACCCACTCGGTCCTTGGCTCGGGCGGGTGCAGCGGGCGGTGGACGAGCGCGAACTGGCCCTCGGCCCGGACGGTCGTTTCCGTGGGGTCGAGTGCGCCGGTGGGGAACACGGCGCGGAGCCGATGGTCCCGGGTGCGGTTCTCGATCGTGGTGTGGAATTCGACCCGCCTGATGCCTTTGATCAGCCGCACCACGGTTGTCGGCGAAAGGGGTCCCGCGATCCGGAGCTCGAGCTCGTAGATGACCGGGCCGTCGCGCAGCACCCGGACGGCCGCGCCCTCGGACCGCCGCACCGGAGCGTCCGGGACCGGGCAGAAGTTGTAGAGATCGCCCATGTCGGGCTCGTCCTCGAGGCGGTGCAGGCCCTCGAAGCGGCGCCCGCTCGGCTTGTCGAAGATGCTCAGCGTGCCGTCCGGCCGGGCTTCAACACGCAGCAAGTCGCTCTCGATCGCGCTGCCCTCGGTCGGCGGGCGGGTGGATTTCGCCGCCGCGAGGTCGACCGTGCGGGCGCTGAAGCCTTCCAGCTCGACAACCACCGGTTCCGCGCCGGGCA
>DATFDC010000528.1:0-2513 GCA_035252415.1 Solirubrobacteraceae bacterium | reverse complement strand
GCCGCTCGCCCAGCGGGCCCGGAAGATCCTTCAGGAGGAGGGCGCGCACAAGGTACACGCCGAGGCGTGGGCGCGGCGTATCGTCCGCGTCGGCGGTTCCGATCTAGATCTGCTGCGTGCGCGTGTGTCCGAGATGTGGGCGTCGGCCGCACGGTGGCCAGGGCCCGACGATGACCCGGGCTATCGCGAGGCGATGTCGGCCGGGATGGTCGGCTCGAGTCCCGCTTCGATCCGCGGTCAGGTGCGGGACTGGCTGACCCCGCTCGTGCCCGGAGTGACTTTGGATGAGCCGACGGACTGGTCGGATTGGGACGAGGTGGCGCGCCGATGACCTGTCCGTTCTGCGACTCCTCCGATGTGGAGATCGTCTCGCCGTGGGCCGGTCAGATCATCACCTGCCAGGCGCGCTGCCGTACGTGCAACACGTACTTCGAGGCCATTCGAGACTCGGGGGAATCCGGCTCAGAGACAGAGAGCCCCCAGACGTGGCGGTAGCCACCGGATTCCCCGACGACCAGCTCCGCAGACGATCGGTAGGCGCGCCGGCCGCACGGTCGCTGCTGCTGACGATCCTCGGTGAGTACGTGCTGCCCCGAGGTGAGCCGGTCTGGCAGGAGACCCTGGTCGGTGCGCTCGTGTCGGTCGGGCACAGTTCGCAGGCCGCGCGGCAAGCCCTGGCCCGGAGCGTGCGGGGCGGGTGGCTCGAGAGTTCGCGGGTCGGCCGGCGTTCGCGCGTGTCTTTGAGTTCGCGGACTTGTGAGCTGCTCGCGACCGGCGCGTCCCGGATCTACTCGTTCGGCTCTCCCTCGAACTGGGATGGGCGCTGGCTGGTGGTGATCCTCCGCGTCCCCGAGGAGCGGCGCGAGGTCCGCCATCAGTTGCGCACGCGTCTGGCCTGGGCCGGGCTCGGGTCGATGGGCGGCGGCGTGTGGCTGACCCCGCACGTCGACCGCGAGGCGGAGCTTCAGGCCGCGATCCGTTCGGCCCCGGCGGCTGACGCGACATCGTTCGTGGCGTCGTTGGGGATGCTGGGGCGCGGCGCGGACGTGGCCGCCGCGGCCTGGAACCTCGACCACGTGCGATCGCAGTATCAGGCGTTCATCGAGGATTTCGCGGCTGTGCGGCCGTCATCGGGTGAGGCGTTCTTCCGGATGCAGACGCTGCTCGTCCACGCCTGGCGGAAGTTCCCGTTCCTCGATCCGGACTTGCCTGCCGAGCTTCTGCCTTCGGATTGGCCGCGCCGGCGAGCGCACGAGCTGTTCACCGGACGCCACTCGGCGTGGTCCGGTCCGGCGCAGGAGTGGTTCGACTCGCTCGAGGCCGATCGTCCGGTTCGTGCCGCACGCGCCGCCTGACCGCCGTTACTCCCCGCACCGCACACGGCCCCCGGGCCGGCGTTTGGGAGATAACTCGCACTATTCGCGAGTTATGTCCCGAGTGCTAGACCAGACGCCGGCACCCACCGACAGCGCGTCGGCGCCGGCCGACACCACACAACCGACACGGCGGCGGCGACTGACCGCCCCGGCGCTAACCTGCGCCGGCCACGGACACCGAGACAACATCCATCACCCTTGACGGCCGGCGGCTCGAGCTGCTCGACGTCCCCGGCGACAAGAACGCGACGCCGCTGGTGCTGCTGCACGAGGGGCTCGGGTCCGTCGGTTTGTGGCGGGGATTCCCCGAGCGCCTGGCGGAGGCAACAGGGCGGCGGACAATCGCGTTCTCGCGGTACGGGCACGGTCAATCCGATCCGCCGCCCAAACCGCGGACGCCGGCGTTCATGCACGAGGAGGCGCTCGAGGTGCTGCCCGAGTTCGTCACCAAGCTCCAAATCGAACACCCGATCCTGGTCGGGCACAGCGATGGCGCCTCGATCGCGCTGATCCACGCCGCTCATCATCCGGTCGAGGCGGTGGTGGCGATCGCGCCGCACGTGTTCGTCGAGGAGATTTGCATCCGCGAGATCGAGCGAGCCAGGACCGCGTATGAGCAGACGGACCTGCGCGAGAAGCTGGCCCGCCACCACCGCGACCCCGACGCCGCCTTCTTCGGCTGGAACAACGTCTGGCTGGACCCGGCCTTCCCGCAGTGGGACATCACCGACGTGCTCGAGAGCATCACCAGCCCGCTGCTGCTGATCCAGGGCGAGCGCGACCAGTACGGCACGCTGGCCCAACTCGACGCGATCGAACAACGTGCGAAAGGACCCGTAACGCGGCTCCATCTCGACTGCCGGCACTCCCCACCGACCGAGATGCCGGTCGAAACGGTCGCCGCGATCGCGCAGTTCATCCAGGTCCAGGTGCGCGAGGAGCCGTTCGACACCCCGGCCTCAGCCCAACTCGTCGCGGACTATGTCGCCGAGATCAGGGCGATGTATCCGGAGTGGTCGCCAGACGTCCCGCCACAAATGAACGCGCGCGACGTCGAGCCTCCCGGCGGTCGCTGGGTGGTCGCGCGGCGGTACGGTCAACCCGTGGGGTGCGCCGGACTCAAGCGGCTCGACGAGC
>DATFDC010000527.1:0-3073 GCA_035252415.1 Solirubrobacteraceae bacterium | reverse complement strand
GGGACTCAGCCGAGGAGCGAGAAGCCGACGCGGCGGGACCGCTCGCGGCCGCGGACAGGCGGCGCTGGGACACCGGCGCCAGCACCGGCGCGATCGCGTGGATCTGCCTGACCGCCCGTGCCGGCTGTGCGTCCGATCCGGCCGAGTGCCCGACATACGCGACGCCGGCGAGGAGAACCACGGCCAGCGAGCCCGCTAGCAGGCGAGCACGACGACGGAGCCACTGATTCATGCGCTAACGGCTGGACGGTTGTTCGATGGGACGGCCCGCCGGAAGCGCTGACCAAGCGCGAAGGTCACCTCTTCCTAATCGGCCGGTCCGCCGGATCCTCAAGGCCGGCGGCGCAGCGTGGTCAGAACCCCGACAGGCCCGGTCGTGCCGGGTCATCCATTGAGGAGCTTATCGACTGCCTGCTGCACCGCCTGCGGGCTGACGGTCAGCGCGTCGCCCACGCCGGGGACCACGCTGCTGCCGGTCGGCTTGAGGATGTCGACCGGGGCCGAGCCACCCATCTCAGAGGCCACGAACATGCTGAGCAGCGAGAAGCCGCCCATGTCGGTGCGGACCGCCTGCGGCGCATACCACGACGCCCAGGGCAGGTGGAAGAAGGTGTGGACGGATAGGAGCTGGCTCTTGATCCCGTTGATGATCTGCTGCTGGTAGCCCTCACGGGTCAAATCGTTGCTCGACGGATTGCAGGCGTTCTCGCGGGTCCGGGCCAGCGTGAGGGCCTCGATGCCGGTCAGGTGGTGGACGCCCGGGTGCAGGTTCAGCGTGAAGCCGCCGTTCGCAGCGCCGCCGCTGATGTTCGAGCAGATCCGCCCGGTCTTGACGTTGACCCCGCCGATCGCGTCGATGAACTTGGGGAAGTTCGCGAAGTTGATGATGATCACGTGGTTGATCTTCAGCCCCGTGAGCTGATCGACCGTCTTGATGGTGAGCGCCGGCCCCCCGAACGCGTACGCGGCGTTGATCTTGTTCGTGCCGTGGCCGGGGATCTGGACCAGCGTGTCGCGCGGGATCGACAGCCGCCGCGAGGTCCCGCCGCCGAGCCGCCACAGCATCAGCGTGTCCGACCGGCTGCCGGCATCGTTCGTATAGGCCCCGCCCTCGTGCGTGCCGGACGGTCGCTGATCGGTTCCGATGACCAGGATCGTGTCGGTGCCCGTGATCATGTTCGACCCCGAGGCCAGCGCGGCCTCGGCGTCCGAGGGCACGCCGCCCGACTGCGTCGAGGCGCTGATCAGGAACACGATGAACGACAGGAGCAGCCACGCCACGAGCAAAGCGAGCAGCCCCAGGATCACCCGCTTGAAGGTGATCCGCCGCCGCGGTCCCTCGCGTCCGCCGCCGCGATACGTGCGGTAGTCGCGCGGAACCCCGAGGTCGTCCTCCTCGCCGCGCAGGCGGGCCTTCAGACCCTTGGGGCCGGAGCGGTAGAGCTTGTAGGGGGGCGGTTCGAGGTTGCTGGGCATGGGCGCATATAGTGACGGCATGCCGGGCCGGCGCACGATTGGCGTCGACATGGGCGGTACGAAGCTGCTGGCTGGTGCGGTCGATTCCGAGCTGTCCGTGCACCACCGCGTCCAGCGCAGACTGAACCGCCTCGACCAGTCCTACCTGCTGGACGTCGTGGTGGACGCGGTCGAGGAGACGCGCGAGAGCGCCGGCGGCGAGGTCGATGCGATCGGTTTCGGAATCCCCTCGCTGATCGATCAGCGTAGCGGCAACGCGGTGATCGCCGTCAACCTGCCGCTCAAGGACATCAGGTTCGCCGACGTCATGACCGAGCGCCTCGGGCTGCCGGTGTTCGTCGACAACGACGCCAACCTCGCCGCGCTCGCCGAACACCGCGCCGGCGCGGCGCGCGGCTGCAATGAGGCCGTCGTGCTGACGATCGGGACCGGCATCGGCAGCGGCCTGGTCCTGCGCGGCGAGCTCTACCGCGGGGCGATCGGTGCCGGGGCGGAGCTCGGGCACACTGTGATCGATCTGAACGGCCCGCCGTGTCAGGGCAACTGCCCCAACCACGGGTGCATCGAGTCACTCGCGTCAGGCACCGCGCTGGCCCGCGAGGCACTGAGGATCGCCCGCGAGCAGCCCGATTCCGGCCTGGGCCGCGCACTCGCGGCCGGGCGCGAGCTCGAAGGCCCGCTGGTCACCGAGCTCGCCCACGATGGGGACGCGGCCGCGGTCGAGGCGATCGAGCTGATCGGCACCCGGCTCGGGGTGGCCATCGCCAGCTTCGTGAACATCTTCAATCCCGAGGTGGTGGTGATCGGCGGCGGCGTGATGGGCGCCGGCGAGCTGCTGTTGGCCGCCGCCCGGGCCGAGATGCTCGCCCGGGCGCTGCCGCCCTCGCGGGACATCGTGGAGATCGTGCCGGCCGCGTTCGGGGTCGAGGCGGGCATGATCGGCGCCGCCGCGCTGGCCTTCGACGGGTTGGGGCAGCGAGCATGAGCGCCGGGCGCCTCATCGTCTGCCCGACCCCGATCGGCAACCTCGAGGACGTCACTCTGCGCGTGCTCGCGGCGCTTCGGGAAGCCGACATCGTGGCCTGCGAGGACACCCGGCGCACGCGGATCCTCCTCGACCGCTACGGCGTGGGCGGCAAGCTGGTCAGCTATCACGAGCACAACGAGCGCGCGCGGGCCGCGGAGCTGGTCGCGAAGATGCGCGACGGCGCGGTGGTCGCGCTGGTCTCGGACGCCGGCACGCCGCTGGTCTCCGATCCCGGCTTCGTGCTCGTGCAGGCGTGCGTGGCGGCCGGGCTTGCCGTCGAGGTGCTGCCCGGCCCATCCGCGGCGATCGCGGCGCTCGTGGCGAGCGCGCTTCCGGCCGATCGCTGGCGATTCGTGGGGTTTCTGCCACGCAAGCGAGCCGAGCTCGAAAGGCTGCTGAGCGCACCCGAGACGCTGGTCGCGTTCGAGTCGCCGCGGCGGGTGGCAGCGTCACTGGCCGTGCTGGCCTCAGTTGACGCGCAGCGGCCGGTCGCGGTCTGCCGCGAACTGACCAAGGTGCATGAGGAGGTGGTTCGCGGCAGCGCCGCCGCGCTCGCGGAGCGATACGCAT
>DATFDC010000526.1:0-7174 GCA_035252415.1 Solirubrobacteraceae bacterium | reverse complement strand
CCCCCTCGCTCCAGCCGCTGCTGAGTCTGGGATGAGCGATGGCCCGGCTGATCGTCAACGCGGACGACTTCGGGTTGACGGTCGGGGTGAGCGACGGGATCGCCGAAGCCCACTCCCGCGGCATCGTGACCAGCACCAGCCTGATGGTCGACGCTCCGGCGGCCGCGCACGCGGTGGAGCTGGCCCGGGAGCTCCCTGAACTATCGATCGGACTGCACTTCGCCGACGACACGCCGGCGCTCGACGAGCCCGGCCATGCCGCGCGCGAGTTCGCCCGGCAGCTGGATCGCTTCCGCGAGCTGCTGGGCCGTGAGCCCACCCACGTGGACTCCCACCACCACGTCCACGTCAGGCGCATGTCGACGTTCACGCCGCTGGTCGCGCCGCTCGGGGTGCCGCTGCGCGGCGACGGACGGGTGCGCTATCTGGGCGCGTTCTTCGCCCATCCGCAACCCGGGGTGGTCGACCACGAGCGGATTCGCGAGCCGTTCTTGCTGGGCCTGCTCGGTGAGCTTTCCGGAGACGACGGCTTCTCAGAGCTCGGCTGCCACCCCGGCCGGGTCACCGAGACGCTGCACTCGAGCTACGCCGGCGAGCGCGAGGTCGAGCTGGCGACGCTCACCGGGCCGGACCTGGCCGCGCGGATACAGGCGCTTGGCCTGACCCTGGCCAGCTACCACGACTGGGGGCGCTAGGTCTGGCGAACGCCGACCGGGGGCTCCGCGGGGAACTCCTCGAGCTCGAGACGGGGCCCGAAGCCGACCCGCAGGACGGCGCCGCCGTCGGGTGCGTTGCCGGCCTCCGCGAAACCCTCGTGCGCCTCGGCCGCCTGACGGACGATGGCCAGGCCGAGCCCCGAGCCCGGCTTGGAGCGCGCCTCGCTGGCCCGGTGGAAGCGATCGAACACGTACGGCAGGTCCTCCTCCTTGAACCCTGGCCCGTGGTCGCGGACGGTCAGGGTTCCTGCGTGCAGCGTCACCTCGACGACCCCGCCTACCGGGCTCCACTTCGACGCGTTGTCGAGCAGGTTGGTGACCGCGCGGGATATTCGGTCGGCCTCTCCGCGCACCAGGGTCGGCTCGATCACTTGCTGGAAGCTCAGCCCCGGAGCCCGCCGGCGGGCCCGCTCGATCGCCTCGCGTACCACCTCGTCGAGACGCACGTCGCCGCGCTCCCCGCTCGGCTTGCTGCCCCGGGCCAGCTCCACCACATCCCCGACGAGCGCCGTCAGCTCGTCGAGCTCCTCGATCACGTCCGCGCGGAGCGCCGCCCGATCCTCGGGGCTGAGAAGCTGCTCGTCGCGCATCAGCTGGAGGTTGGCCCGGATCGTGGCGATCGGAGTCCGCAGCTCGTGGGAGGCGTCGGCCACGAGGTTGCGCTGGGCCGCGACCGCGCGCTCCAGGGCATCAAGGGTGCGGTTGAACGTCGTGGCCAGCCGGGCCAGCTCGTCGGAGCCGAGCACGTCGAGACGCTCGTGCTCGATCCGCTCCGGATTGGCGGCGATCCTCTCGGTCTGCCGGGTGAAGCGGGCGATCGGCGCCAGCGCGGTGCGGGCGACCAGGAGGCCGAGCAACGCGGCGAGCAGGATCCCGGCACCGCCGATCAGCAAAAGCAGGACCAGCTCGCGGTGCAGCGCGCTGTCGACGGTGGTGAGCGGCAACGCAACCGCCAGTGCTCCGCCCGAGCCGATCCCGGTGACCAGCACCCGGATATGGGTGTCCTTGACCCGCATGTTGGTGAAGAACTGACCGTCGCCGCTTCGGGCCAATTCCTCGATGTCGTCCGTCGACGGAATTTCGTACGTCTGACCCCTCGGGACATACGTGCTCCCGTCGGCCTTGAACAGCGTGAACGTGCCTGACGCGCCACCGAACGCCTGCGGAGGCAATTGGTCGATGCCGAGCCCCTCGTCAGCATCGCGTGAATCGTTGTCCCCATCGCCGGGGGTCTCCGGGCCTCTGCCACCCGACTGGGGCAGCGGGAAGCGGACACCCCCGGGTCCGAGTCCGATCCTCGAGAGCGGCGTCTTGATCAGGGTCTGGAGCGACTTGTCGACCTGCCCCTGCAGCTGGGACCTGGTTCCCTCGTAGGACGCGACCGCGACCGCGACCACCGCGATCGCCACCGCCACCCCCGCCACCAGCACCATCCGGGTCCTCAGGCTCATTCCTGTGGCTCCCGCAGCGCGTAGCCGACCCCCCGCACGGTGTGGATCTGGGCCTGCGCGCCGGCTTCCTCGAGCTTGCGGCGCAGGTAGCCGACGTACACGCGCAGGGCGTTCGAGGTTGGGCCGAAGTCATAGCCCCACACCCGGTCGTAGATCAGCGTATGCGGCAGCACCCGGCGCGGGTTGAGCATCAGCAACTCGAGCAGCAGGAACTCGGTCCGGGTCAGCTCGACGAACTTCTCGCCGACCATCACCCCGTGGCGCGCCGAGTCGAGCGTCAGGTCGCCGAACTTGAGTGCGCCGTCGACGCTCGTCTCCCCGCCCGCGCGGCGCAGGAGCGCCCGCACCCTCGCCTTCAGCTCGTCGATGTCGAACGGCTTGACCAGGTAGTCGTCGGCCCCGGCGTCCAATCCGTCGATTCGGTCTGAGACCGTGTCGCGGGCGGTGAGCATCAAGACCGGGACGCGGTTGCCCTCGCGCCGGAGCAGCCGGCACACCTCGAGTCCGTCGATGTCGGGAAGCCCCACGTCGAGGACCACCGCATCGGGCAGGCTCGAGCCGATCTCCGACAGTGCGCCGGCGCCGGTCTCGGTCAGGCGCACCTCGTAGCCGGCCAGCGACAGGGCGCGGCGCAGCACGTCGCGGAGCGCCCGATCGTCGTCGACCACCAGCAGTCTCATATGTCTAGATTGTCGTCCGCCGCGACGGTTTTCACGACCAGCTCCTACGAAGGTCTTACTCCGTCGAGCTCGCGCAGGACGGCTCCCAGGATGCCGTTCACGAACGCCGGGGCCTCGGCGCCGCAGAAGCGCTTGGCCGTCTCGACCGCCTCGTCGATCGCCCCCTCGGGCGGGATCGCCTGCTCGCCGGGCAACTCGCGGCCGTGCAAGAGCTCGACCAGCCCGACCCTGAGGATCGAGCGCTCGAGCGGCGCGATCCGCTCCAGCGACCAGCCGCTCGCGTGCGTGCGGATCAGCTCGTCGAGCTCGCCCTGGTGTTCCCGGACGAGCCCGGCCAGGGCACGGGTGAACCCCGAGGCATCCCGGGGAAAGCTCTGCTCGAGGGGCCGACCGAGCAGATCGCTCTGATACAGCGCCCAGATCGCAGCGCGGCGCTGCTCGGTCCTACGCACGGCGACGAGTGTAGACGGGGCCTCAGCTGGTGACCTTGAGGTCCTTGCTGATGCCGGTGAGGATCTCGCGCCCGTCCTCGGTGACCAGTACGAGGTCCTCGATCCGCACGCCGAGATCGCCCGGCAGATACACGCCGGGCTCGACCGTGACGATGTTGCCGGGCTCCAGCACCGAATCGGAGCGCTGGGACAGGCGGGGCGCCTCGTGGACGTCGAGACCGACCCCGTGACCCAACCCGTGGCCGAAATGCTGCCCGTGCCCGGCCGCCTCGATCGCGCCCCGGGCCACGCCGTCGACCTCGCGTCCATCAGCCCCGGGCTTGACCGCGTCCAGCCCGGCGAGCTGGGCGTCGAGCACTAGCTGATAGATCTCGCGCGCGTGATCATCGGCTGCGCCGGCCGCGACGGTCCGAGTGCAGTCCGAGCAGTAGCCGTCGAGCTGGGCGCCCCAGTCGATCACGACCATCTCGCCGCGGCGCACCTCGACCGCACGGGGCGAGGCGTGGGGCAGCGCGCCGTGCGGTCCGGCGGCCACGATCGGCGAAAAGCTCGGCTGCTCGGCCCCGCGGCGGCGCATGTCGAACTCGAGCTCGAGGGCCAGCTCGCGCTCGGTGCGGCCGACCAGGCCGCCGGCGATCAGCTGTTCGTAGGCCTCGTCGGCCAGCGCCGCGGCGGCTCGGATCGCGGCGAGCTCGCCCGGGTCCTTGACCGCGCGGAGCTCCTCGACCAGTCCGGTCACCCCGACCAGCTCGACCCGGTCGGGCACGAGTCCGCGCAGGCGCTCGTGCTCGCGGACGCTGACGTGGGCCGCCTCGAAGCCGAGCCGCAGCTCGCCCGTGGGCAGTGCGTCCTTGATCGCCTCGAGCAGGTCGACCGACGCCTTCAGTCGATCGAACCCCGGGTCGACTTCCTCGGCCGCCTGCTCGACGTAGCGGAAGTCGGTGACGAAGGCGCGGGTGTCCGGGCCGATCAGCGCCAGGCCGTTGCTGCCCGTGTAGCCGGTCAGGTAGCGCACGTTGACCAGATCGGTGATCAACACGGCATCGACCCCGGCGCCGGCCAGCTTTTCGGTCAGGCGGTCCGCGCGGGCGCTCATTCCGCTATCGCCGTGCGCAGGCGCTCGAGCGCGTCTCTGTACCCGTCGGGTCCCTTGCCGGCGATCCGGGCCAGGCACAGGTCCGTGATCACCGAGCGGCGTCTCCATTCTTCGCGCGCGTCGACATCGGACAGGTGCACCTCGACCGCGGGCAGCCGGGTCAGCTCGAGCGCGTCGCGGATCGCGTAGGAGTAGTGCGTCCACGCGCCCGGGTTCAGCACGATCGCGTCGGTCATCCCGTTCAGCCGGTGCAGGTGCTCGACGAACTTCCCCTCGTGGTTGGTCTGGAAGAAGCGGACCTCGAGTCCGAGCTCGCGGGCGCATTCGCTGATCCGCCGCTCGAGCTCCTCGAGCGTGACGCCGCCGTAGTGCGTGGGGTCGCGCCGGCCGAGCTGGTCGAGGTTGACGCCGTGCATGACTTCGACGCGGTTGCGCATGACGGTCACTGCGCGATCAACTCTTGCACGGCGGAGCGCAGATCGGCGGGTTCGACGGTCTGGCCGGCCGTCGCCCGCCCCGGCGTGCCGCACAGGACGAACGGCACCGGCCCCGCCGCTGTGCGCTTCTTGTCGCGCCCGGTGGCGTAGATCACCGCGTCCACGTCGGTGCCTTCGAGGTGCGTGGGCAACCCGGCCGCGCGGAGCATGTCTTTGACCTGTGCGCGCAACTCGTCGGCGTCCGATAGGCGCAACTCGGCCAGGAGGCCCAGGCCGACCGCCTCGCCGTGCCGGTAGCGCGCGTACCCGGTCGCCGTCTCGATCGCGTGCGCCACCGTGTGGCCGAGGTTCAGGATCTGGCGCAGCCCGGTGTCGCGCTCGTCCTGGGAGACGATCCGTACCTTGACGTGGGCGCAGGCGGCGATGACGTCCGGGTCGGCGGCTGATGCCCCTGCTGCTATGCGGTCCCACAGCGCACCGCCGGCGATCAGCCCGGTCTTGACCACCTCGGCGTACCCGGCCGCGAGCTCTTGTGCCGGGAGGGTCTCCAGGGTCGCCGGGTCCGCGATCACCGCGCTCGGCTGATGGAAGGCGCCCACGTAGTTCTTGGCCTCCGGGAGGTCTACCCCGGTCTTGCCGCCGATCGAAGAATCCACCTGGGCGACCAGCGTCGTCGGCACCTGCACGACCCGCATCCCGCGCTGGTAGGTCGCGGCGCAGAACCCGGCCAGGTCGCCCACGACGCCGCCGCCCAGCGCGACCATCACGTCGGCGCGGGTGGCGCCGTGGCGGACCATCTCGGTCCAGACGATCTCCGCGTGGGCGATCGTCTTGGACTGCTCGCCGGGCATGATCCGGACGTCGCCGAGCAGCGGCTCGAATCGCTCTCCGTAGTGCCGGCCGGCGTTGTAGTCGGTGACCAGGAGTTTTCGACCGGGCACCGTGGCGGGCCAGAACCGTTTTGCGGTGACCAGCCCGGAGCCGATGTAGACCGGGTAGTCCGACGACGCGCTGGTCGCCCAGAGCATCTTCGGGCCCGGGTGGGGCAGGCCGCTCAGTGCATCGACGACGGCACCGATCTGCTTGGAGTGGGTCGCGGGGACGATTACGTCGGCCAGAGACTCGTAAACGGGCTGCCGTTCGACATGCAGCTCGTTGAACCGGCGCGGGTCTTGGGCGAGCGGACGAATTCCGTCGTTACGGGCCACGCGCTGCCACGCCTCCTCCCAGACGGTCTCGAGCCAGATCACGCGATGGTTCTTGAGAGCGTCCCGGACCTTGGCCGAGCCGACCGCCCCGCCGCCGAGCGCCACCACATCGACCGCCGGGTCGGCGAGCAGCTCGAGTGTGACCTGCTCCTCGACCTCGCGGAAGACCGCCTCGCCCTCCTGAGCGAAGATGTCCTGCACCCGGCGGCCCCGCCGGGCCTCGATCACCTCGTCGACGTCGACGGCGGTTTCGCCGAGCGTCCGTGCCGCGGTCGTCTTGCCGGCCCCCATGAAGCCGATCAGCGCGGTCTGCGCCACGCGATCCTCTCCTCGTAGGCGTGCAGGGCGGCCCTTACGTCGTCGATGTGGTCCCCGCCGAACTTGGTTCTGTACGCGTCGGCGAGCACGAACGCCACCATCGCCTCCCCCACCACCCCGGCGGCGGGGACCGTGCAGGAGTCGGTCCGCTCCCGGAGCGCCTCGGCCGGGGCATGGGTGGCGATGTCGACCGATCTGAGTGGCTTGGTCAGCGTCGGGAGCGGCTTCATCGAGCCCCGGACGATCAACGGAGCGCCGGTGGTCATGCCCCCTTCCAGGCCGCCCGCGCGGTTGGTGTTCCTGTAGTAGCCCTTTTCATCGTCATAGAAGATCTCGTCGTGGGCCTGCGAGCCCGGCAGCCCGGCCACCTCGATCCCGTCCCCGATCGACACCGCCTTCAGCGCCTGGATCGAGAGGATGGCCTGGGCGAGGCGCCCGTCGAGCCGCTCCTCCCAGGAGACGTGGGAGCCGAGGCCGGGTACCAGTCCGAAGGCCCGTACTTCGAACACGCCGCCGAGCGACTCGTTGGCCTTTCTCAGCCGGTCGATCTCTTTCACCATTTGCTTTGTTGCCTCGGGGTCCAGGCAGCGGACCGGCGAGTCGTCCACGTTCGCGAAGTCCTCAGGCGTGAGGTCCCTTGTGTTTGGCGCCTTGACGCCCGTGATCTGGATCACGTGGGAGAACACCTGAACGCCCAGTGCGTTGAGGAAGGCCTTGGCGACCGCGCCCCCGGCCACGCGGGCCGCGGTCTCCCGGGCGGACGCCCGCTCGAGGATGTTTCGCACGTCGGTGGTCTTGAATTTCTGGGTCCCCACC
>DATFDC010000525.1:0-7193 GCA_035252415.1 Solirubrobacteraceae bacterium | reverse complement strand
TAGCGCAGCATGACCACATTGCGCTCGGCCTCCGGGAGCCGCTGCAAGGCTCTGTGCAGAGCGGCGTCGCGGGCGGCCATCTCAACCTCTTCATCCGGAGCGATCGCGTCCGAGGCCAGCAGCGCGCCGAGCGTGGTCTCCTCTTCCTCGCCCACGGGACGATCGAGACTGGTCACCACGCGAGCGATGTCACGGGTGGCGAGCACCTCGCGCAGATCAAGCTCGGCGGCCTCGGCGATCTCCTCGTCGGTCGGGTCGCGGCCCAGGGTGGCGATCAGCGATGCCCGAGCCCGCCCGATGCGCCGCTCGCGCTGACCGATGTGGACGGGCACCCGGATCGGCCGGGCTCGGTTGGCGATCGCCCGCTGGATCGACTCGCGAATCCAGAACGTCGCGTAGGTGGAGAACTTGTAGCCCTTGCGCCAGTCGAACTTCTCGGCGGCGCGGATCAGGCCGAGCATGCCCTCCTGGATCAGGTCGAGCAGCGGCAGGTCGAGGCCCTCGTAGCTGCGGGCATTGGAGATGACCAGGCGCAGGTTCGAGTTGACCAGGCGCTCTTTGGCGGTCAAGTCGCCGCGCTCGATCCGCTTGGCCAGGCTGACCTCCTCGGCGCGCGTCAACAGGCGGTGACGTCGCACTTCGGCGAGGAACAGCGACATCGAGTCCATCGCGCGCTCGGCGGTGGAGAGGGCGGCATCGGTGTCGGCGGAGGCGGGAGCGTCGCGCCCGAACTCCCGCTCGTCTCGCAACTCGATCCCGCGCTCGGCCAGCAGACCGCGCAGCGACTCGAGCTCGGACTCGCGCTCGTCTACCTTCAAGTCCGGAGTCATGTCCTGGATTGCTACCCAACGTGGGCGGCCTACACACTTGCCGGGACCGCACACTCCGCAATCGAGCGCGTTAGTGAATAGCCTTGGGGACATGAGTGCGCCGGAACTGCTCATGCGCCTCCTGAGCGCCCCCGGCCCTTCGGGGCACGAGACGGCACCCGCCCGCGTGTGGCGGGAGCATTGCTCGAGCTTCGCGGCGGAGGTGGGCGGCGATCGCGTGGGCTCCTCGTTCGCCCGGGTGCCCGGCACGAGCGGGGGCCCGAGGCTGGTGGTGGTCGGCCACATCGACGAGATCGGGCTGCACGTCTCGCACATCGACGACGACGGGTATCTGCGCTTCGGACAGGTCGGTGGCTGGGACGCCGGCGTGCTGATCGGCCAGCGCGTACGCCTGCACACCCGGGACGGCGACGTGCCCGGGGTCATCGGCCGCAAGCCGATCCACCTACTCAAGGACGAGGACCGCAAGAAGGTGCCCGAGATCAAGGAGCTCCACATCGACATCGGCGCCAAGGACGGCGAGGAGGCCCGCGGTCTGGTTCGGATCGGAGATGTGGGGGTGATCGATGCCGAGCCCGTCGAATTCCGCCACGAACGCATCGTCTCGCGCTCGCTGGACAACCGGGTCGGCTGCTACGTCGCGGCGGAGGCCGCCCGGCTCGTGGCCGAGGCGGGGGGCGCGCCGGGCGACGTGCTGGCCCTGGCCGTGACCCAGGAAGAGACCACGTTTGCCGGCGCGCGGACCAGCGCGTTCGCCCACGAGCCCGACGTCGCGGTGGTCGTCGACCTGACCTTCGCCACGGATCAGCCGGGGGTCGAGCTCGGGCCGATCACCAAACACCCCATGGACTCGGGGCCGGTGATCGCCCGCGGGACCTCGCTGCACCCGCTGGTGTTCGAACGGCTCTACGAGGCGGCCGAGGCCGAGGGGATCCCGTTCACGCTCGAGTCGCTGGGCAAGGGGACGGGCACCGACGCCGACGCGATCCACTTCAGCCGCGCCGGGGTCGCCACCGGGCTGGTGTCGATCCCCTGCCGCTACATGCACTCCCCCGTCGAGATGGTGTCGCTGGCCGACGTCGACGCGGCGGCCCGTTTGATCGCCGCGTTCGCCCGGCGGCTCGAGCCGGACACCTCGTTCGAGCGCTGAGCAGGACGACGCGGTCGTGCTCGTGCTGTTCGACATCGACGGCACGCTCCTGACCGGCGCCACCCGGGCGCACAGCCAGGCGCTGGACGCCGCCATCCACGAGGTACACGGCGTCGACCCGGCCGGCCGACGCGCGCGGATCAACCCGGCGGGCCGCACGGACGGCGAGATCGCCCGGCTCATCCTGCTCGACCTGGGCGTCTCGGCCCGGCGGATCGACGAGCTGGCCGCCGACGTGCGCGAGGCCTGCTGCCGCATCTACGCGCAGATCAGTCCTCCGGACCTGGCCTCGCACGTCGTGCCCGGCATCCCCGACGTGCTGGCCTGGCTCGGCTCGCGCGATGCCGTCACGCTCGGGCTGGTGACCGGCAACTACGAGCCGATCGGGCGGCTCAAGCTGCGCCTCGCGGGAATCGGGAAGTGGTTCGCCTCGGCCCCCGGCGCCTTCGGATCCGATTCCGAGGACCGGGCCGCGCTGCCCGCGATCGCCCGCCGACGGGCCGGCCACGTGCGGCGTGAGGACGCCGTGCTGATCGGCGACACTCCCCGGGACATTGCGTGCGCCCAGGCCGACGGCGTGCGCTGCGTGGCCGTGACCAGCGGGCAGTACGGGGCTGAGGAGCTGTCCGGCGCGGACGCTGTGGCACGCGACGCGAGCGAGCTGTGCGCGCGTCTGGAGGAGCTCGGGGTCTAGGCCTTCGGCGTCGGGAACTGGGTGCGCATGACCAGGTCCCACACCCGATCGGGCATCACGCGGCGCTGGCCCATCATGAGGCGAGCGCTCGGCGTGACCGGGTAGCGGGTCTTCGGGCGGTCGGCCTTCAGCGCGCCCGCGATCGTCCTGGCCACGACCTCGGGTCCGCCGCCGAGCCTGGCCAGGGGACCCTTGTAGACCTGCTCGGTCGCTCGGGCGACGTCCCGGTTGAAGCTCGCGTACGGCCCGTCGGCCTCTCCGGGGCCGACCGACGCGGCCGCGGTATCGCCGAAGCTCGTGACTATCAGACCCGGCTCGACGATGATCACCTCGACGCCGAAACCGCGCACCTCGAAGCGCAGCGCGTCGGAGATCGCCTCGACCGCGTACTTGGTCGCGTGGTACATCCCGCCCCCCGGGAAGGTCAGCCGGCCGCCCATGCTGCTCAGGTTCACGATCCGCCCCCAACGCTGCTGGCGCATGCCCGGGAGCACGAGCTGGCACATCCGCACCAGGCCAAACACGTTGGTCTCGAACTGCCGGCGCACCTGCTCCATCGGCACTGACTCGACCGCGCCCGACTGGCTGTAGCCGGCGTTGTTGACCAGCACGCCCACCGCGCCTTCCGCCTCCACGACCGCGTCCACGGCGGTGGCCATCGAGGCCTCGTCGGTGACGTCGAGGGCCAGCGTCCGGCAGCCGGCGCGTTCCAGGTCGCTCAGCGTCTCGGGCTTGCGCGCGGTGGCGTACACGGTCCACCCTTCGCGGGCCAGGAGCTCCGCGGTGGCGTGGCCGATCCCGCTCGAGCA
The DNA here is from genome assembly GCA_035252415.1 of Solirubrobacteraceae bacterium. GTDB lineage: Bacteria > Actinomycetota > Thermoleophilia > Solirubrobacterales > Solirubrobacteraceae > Palsa-465. The sequence goes on along the minus strand of DATFDC010000525.1, from coordinate 3,710 downwards.
GCCGGTGATCACGACGGCCTTCGACGCCACTGGTTAGCCCCGAACCAGCTTCTTGTAGGTGATCCGGTGCGGGCGATCCGCCTCGGCGCCGAGCTGGTCGCGGCGGAAGCTCTCGTAGGCGTCGAAGTTGCCCTCGAACCAGCGCACCTGCGACTCGCCCTCGAACGCCAGCACGTGGGTGGCGATCCGGTCCAGGAACCAGCGATCGTGCGAGACGACGACCGCACAGCCGGCGAACGTGAGCAGCGCCTCCTCGAGCGCGCGCAGCGTGTCCACGTCGAGGTCGTTGGTCGGCTCGTCGAGCAGCAGCAGGTTGCCGCCGGTCCTGAGCAGCTTGGCCAGGTGCAGGCGGTTGCGCTCGCCGCCCGAGAGCTTGGCCACCTTCTTCTGCTGGTCGGACCCCTTGAAGTTGAAGCCGGCCGTGTACGCGCGGCTGTTCACGGTGCGGTCGCCCAGCGTGATCTGGTCCTGCTTGTTCGAGATCTCCTCCCACACGGTCTTGTCGGGGTCGAGCGCGTCGCGGGACTGATCGACATACGCAAGCTCGACCGTCTCCCCGACTTTGAGCGTGCCGGCGTCGGGCTGCTCCTGGCCGGTGATCATGCGCAGCAGGGTGGTCTTGCCGGCGCCGTTGGGTCCTATCACGCCGACGATCCCGCCCGGCGGCAGCGTGAACGACAGATCGTCGATCAGCAGGCGGTCCCCGTAGGACTTGCGCAGCGCATCGGCCTCGACCACGTTGGCTCCGAGCCGGGGTCCGGCCGGGATGTGGATCTGAACCTGGTCGAGCTTGACGTTGCGATCCTGGGCGAGCAGCGCCTCGTAGGCGTTCAGGCGGGCCTTGGGCTTGTTGCGCCGGGCGCTGGCGTTGAGCCGGACCCACTCGAGCTCCTGCTCGATCGTGCGCTGGCGCGCGCTCTCCTGCTTGGCCTCGGTCTCCAGGCGCTTGCGCTTCTGCTCGAGCCAGCCCGAGTAGTTGCCCTCGTAGGGGATGCCGCGGCCGCGATCGAGCTCGAGGATCCAGCCGGCCACGTTGTCCAGGAAGTAGCGGTCGTGGGTGATCGCCACGACCGTCCCCTTGTAGTCCTGCAGGTGGCGCTCGAGCCAGGCCACCGACTCGGCGTCGAGGTGGTTCGTCGGCTCGTCGAGCAGCAGCAGATCGGGCTGCTTCAGGAGCAGGCGGGCCAGCGCGACTCGGCGCTTTTCGCCGCCGGACAGGGTCGCCACGTCGGCGTCCCCGGGCGGGGTCCGCAGCGCGTCCATGGCGATCTCGAGCGTGGTGTCGAGGTTCCAGCCGTCGACCGCGTCGATCTGCTCCTGCACGCGCGCGAACTCATCCGCGGTCTCGTCGGAGTAGTTCATCGAGAGCTCGTTGAAGCGGTCGAGCAGGGCCTTGGTCTCCGCGACGCCCTCCTCGATGTTCTCGCGGACGTTCTTTGATTCGTCCAGGTGGGGCTCTTGCTCGAGCATGCCGACGGTGGCGCCGTGACCGAGCTGCGCGTGACCGTCGAACTCCGTGTCGAGGCCGGCCATGATCCGCAGCAGCGTCGACTTGCCGGCGCCGTTGTAGCCGATCACGCCGATCTTGGCCCCGGGCAGGAACGACAGCGAGATGTCGGTCAGGACCTGGCGGTCGGGCGGAAAGCGCCGGGAGAGCTTGTAGGTGGTGAAGATGTACTGGGTCGACATGCTTGAGGACAGGATAGGAGTACGTTGCTGCGCGCCCTCGCCGCCGCGTTTGCGCTCGTCGCGGTCGTCTGCATGACGCTGGCGATCGTCGGGATGGTCACCGGCCGCCCCGGTGACCGGGCCGGCTGGTTCATCCGCGCGGCGGCCGTGCTCTGCTTCGCCACCGCCGTGGTGCTGAACGTCGCGGCGCATTAAGCTGCTTGTGTACTCAACGAGACCCGAAGGAGAGCGAGCATGGCGAAGGTCGTGTACACGGCAGAAGCGACGGTCACGGGTGGACGGGAGAAGGGCCACGGCAAGACCACCGACGGCGAACTCGACGTCCAGCTCCGCCCGCCGAACGAGGGCGGCGGCACCAACCCCGAGCAGCTGTTCGCGGTCGGCTACGCGGCCTGCTTCGAGGGCGCGCTCGGCGTGGCGGCGCGTCGCGCGAAGGCCGAGGTCGGCGACGCCTCCATCGACAGCAAGGTCAGCCTGATCACCACCGAGGATCGCGGCTTCAACGTCGCGGTCACGCTCGACGTCACGCTGCCGCAGGTGCAGGACGCCGATCAGGCCAAGGAGATCGTCGCGGCCGCGCACGAGATCTGCCCGTACTCGAACGCCACGCGCGGAAACGTCGAGGTCACGCTGACCGCCAACGGCCAGCCGGTCTGAACGCTGTCCAGGCTCCCGGTCTCTCGTAGACAGGTAGCTAGCCCAGCCCCGGGTCCCCCTCCCTCGTAGACAGGTACGTACCAGAATAACTTTGGTACGTACCTGTACCGGGGGTGGGTGGGCGGAGGCCTGGGGTGGGCGGAGGGCCGGACGACGGCGGAGGGCCGGACGACGGATCAGTTCTCCGGCTGCCAGACGCTGACCACCCACCCGGCACCGGGCAGCTCAGTCGTCGTGGCCAGCGCGACGTGCCAGGCGGGTCTCAGTCCCTGGTAGGCGGTGGTGTTGGTCGCGCTGGTCGACTCGAGCGTGACCACCACGTACCGATCGGCCTGTCCCGGCAGCGGCGCCACCGCCTCCACGGTCCCGTGGTTGGCGATCCCACCCTGCTGGAGCTCGTAGTCGTCGGCGGTCTGAGCGGCGGCCAGGGTCATCGCGGAGCGCGCCTGGCCGACGCTGCGCGCCGCCAGTGAGGCCATGTCGCCGGCGACCGTCCGCGCCGTCCAGTTGATGTAGGCGGTGGCGAAGGCGCGAACGGCCTGCGCCGCCGTGGTCGTGGCGCCGGCCGCCGTCTGCGGTGGCGGGGCCGGCGACGGGTACTCGTGGGTGGCCTGCGCCTGGGCCGCCTTCGACCGCTTGGCTGTGGCTCTGTGATGCGCAGCGCCGCACCCCGCGCAGAGGATGATCGCGAGCGCGAGGGCACACGTTCGGCGCATCGTTCTCACAACCCCACCGGGTGCCGCGCGACGAACCCGGCCGAGCTCCGGATCAGGGGGTGCCAGCCGATCCCGGCGCTGCCGTCATCCGGGCCGGCCGCGTTGTGGGTGTCCCAGCGCAGCCCGGCCACATACATGAACACGTGGTCGGCGTTGGCGTACAGCGTGACCCATTTGCCCGGGCCCGGCTCCCCGAAGGACTCGAGCGTCCCCGACGGCGCGTCGTAAGTCGCCGGCAGCAGCCGCGCTCCGTACAGCAGGTGCTCGACGCTGCTCGAGCAGTCGTAGGTGGAGCCGATCTCGGACAGGGCCAGGCCGTGGCTGCCGCCGCGCAGGTAGGGCTTGCCCACGATCTGGTTGCCCGCGGCGACGATCTCGGCGACGGCCGGCGGGGCATCGGCCGGCGCCGCGGCGAGACCGTCCGAGAGCAGCCGGCCATGGGCGCCCCCGGTCATCGGCACGCCCTCGACGGCCTCCGGTGCGCACGCGCCAGGATCCTGGGCAGCCGGATTGGGCGCGACGAGCGGGGTCGCGGCGGCGCTCGCCTGACCGAGGACGTTGCCGGCGCCGGCTTCAGGTGGGCGCGCGATCTTCACCGGGCCCGACCACAGCCCGTCGTCGTACGGGATCCCGAGCCGTCCGGCGAGC
>DATFDC010000524.1:0-5054 GCA_035252415.1 Solirubrobacteraceae bacterium | reverse complement strand
CTGGCCGCGTTCCGACTCGACCGTCGCCTGACCGGCCTGGCGAACTCCGCGGGGCTCCGCTACTCGCGCTACGCGGACGACCTGACGTTCTCCGGTCCGGTGGCGCTGCGCCGGCGGCGCCGCGACCTGGAGGCGCTGATCGGGGATATCGCCCGCGACGAGGGCTTCGCGATCAACGAGCGGAAGACCGCGCTGCACTCGGCCGGCGGGCGCCAGTCGGTGTGCGGCATCGTCGTCAACGTCCGGCCCAACGTGCTCCGCTCCGAGTACGACCAGCTCAAGGCGATCCTCCACAACGCGGCCGCCCACGGCCCGGCCGGCCAGAACCGCGCCGGGATAGCCGACTTCGAGGCTCACCTCAGAGGGCGGATCGCCTGGGTCGCCTGGCTCAATCCGGCCCGGGGCGAGAAGCTCCGCCGGCGGTTCGCCGAGATCCGCTGGGAGGATCGATAGCCGGCTATCGCCGGCGCGAAGGTATCCGCGGCCACCCGCGGGGCATGTGCTGACCGGCGGGGGCTGTCGTCAGATAGCCCGACGGCGCGCCCAGCCACACCAGCAGCGCGTTGAAGTTGCGCCCCTCGATCGAGGACCAGCCACCGGGGTCGGTGCACGCGCATTGGTGCCGCCGGGCCGCGGCGAGGGTCTGCGGCCCGTGGCCGGAGGCCCAGCCGATTTCGAGGTTCGGAGACGCGTCGTGCAGGATGGCGATCGGCTGGCCCGCGCGCACGGTCTGCCCGGCTTTGACCTTGATCGTGATGTTCTCGACCACGTACACGTACCTGCCCGCGAAGCGCCCGTCCAACAGCCGGTAGACGATCATGTCCCCGGGCGGGGGCACGCACGTCTTTCCCCAGCAGCTTTCGGGCCCGGCCAGCCGGTTGCTGGCCAGCACGACCTTGGCCTCGCCCAGCGCCAGTATCGGACCTGACCCGGAGTAGTCGACCCCCATGTCGACGCGGCTCGCCCTCAGGTGCGAGACCTCGCGCAGCGGATTGACGTACGCCCGGCTCGCCCCGGCGACCCCGCCTGACATCGTCGCGCCGATCGCCGCGGTCGCGCACGCCACCCACAACACCCTCTGTTTCCGCTGCCTCGGCACCGATCCTCGCCGGTTGTAGCAGGAAGGGCATGGCGAGAGCTCAGAGCCAGTCGGTGTCCATCTCGGCGGCGGCATGGATGCACGTCATCGACAGCTCACCCGGGCCCAGGTTGGTGAACCGGTGGGCCGCCCCGGCGGGAGCGATTACGACATCACCGGCATTCGCGGTCAGCCACGTGGCGTCCAGCTGAAAGCCGGCCCGCCCGGCATGGAGGACGAATATCTCCGGGTACGGATGGCGATGGAGCTCGGGCCCATCGCCCGGTTGGTTGTGGACGAGGAACATCGAGACCGGCACGTAGCCGTGCTCGACGCCGTTGAACACGTCGGCCCGCTCGCTTCCGGGCAGGGTTCCGTGCGGGATCAGGTTCGTCATCAGGTCTCCGTTTCGCGCGATGTCTGAGGTAGAGACCGCGTTGGACGCTCGGACTCATCGCCACCGGCCAGCCGACGCGCGAGCCGGCCCCCGACGAGCTCGGGCCAGCCGACGCCGCGGCGATTACCACCGCGTAGCGGCCGACCCCACCGGGGCGCATAACGCGCCACCCACTCCGCTTAGGAGACGGAATCGGTCAGACACTAACGCGGTAGTGCAGGTGAACGACGCCGCTCGCGAAACGGCGCTCGGCCAGGAGCTCGAGGCGGGAATGCACATTGGCGGGTAACGCGCGCTTCCCACCACCCACGAGAATCGGCCCGAGCAGGAGATGGCACTCATCGACAAGGGCCTCGGCGAGCGCCTGCCCGGCGAGGTCGGCCCCGCCGACCGTGATGTCTGATCGCGAGCTCTCCTTGAGCCGCCGGATCGCATCCGGGTTGAACTCCCGCTCGATCCTGGTTCTCGCGCTGGACACGGTCTCGAGGGTCCGGGAGTAGACGATCTTCTCGGCCGCCCGCCAGATCTGCGTGAAATCCCGGGCCGCCGGTGACTGATCGCCGTTCGTGGACACGGTCTCCCAGAAGACCATCGTCTCGTACATGCGACGCCCATAGAGATAGGTGCCGATCGGCTGCTCGAGCTCGTTGATGAACGCGAACACCTCCTCATCGGGCGCAGCCCATTCGAACGTGCCGTGTTCGTCCTCGATATAGCCGTCGAGCGACGCGATCGCCGAGTAGATCAGCTTGGCCATCTCAGGCCTCCCCGGTCAGGTTCTCGCCACTAGTCTGGTGCATCAACGATGCAGTTCTACCTCAATGGTTACCAGCCGGGCGATCCGTTCCTCGAGGCTCCGCATCCGTCGGTCGCGCAGCGACCGGAAGGGCTCCCCGACGCCGTCGATGTCCTGATCGTCGGGTGCGGTCCCGCCGGACTGGTCCTGGCCGCTCAGCTGGCCAACTTCCCGGACATCGAGACGGCCGTGATCGACCGCAGGGACGGGCCGCTCGCGGTGGGCCAAGCCGATGGCGTCGCCTGCCGCACGGTCGAGATGTTCGAGGCCTTCGGCCTGGCCGACCGCCTGGTCCGGGAGGGCTATTGGGTCAACGAGGTGTGCTTCTGGCGATCGGACCCGAAGGACCGGACCAGGATCAAGCGCACGCGCCGCATCCGGGACACCGAAGAGGACTTGTCGGAGTTCCCGCACGTGATCGTCAATCAGGCCCGGATGCTCGCCCACCTTCGCGACCACATGGAGCGATCCCGCAGCCGCCTGATCCCGTTCTATGGCCATCGCGCCACCGAGGTCGAGATCGACACCGGCGGCTCATCCGAGTATCCGGTCACCGTCACGCTGGGTGACGGTTCGACCGTCCGGGCGAAGTACGTCGTCGGCTGCGACGGCTCGCGCAGCCGCATCCGCTCCGCGATCGGTCGCGAGTTGGAGGGTGACGCGACGGATGAGTCGTGGGGCGTGATGGACGTCCTGGCCGTCACCGACTTCCCGGACATCCGAGCCAAGTGCGCGATCAACTCGGAAAGCCACGGCAACGTCCTGATCATTCCGCGCGAGGGCGGATACCTGGTCCGGCTCTACATCGAGCTGAACGCGATCGCCGACCGGGAGATGATCGACTCGCGGGTGGTGACGCCCGAGAAGCTCGCCGCTGTCGCCAACCGGATCCTGCACCCGTACACGATCGAGATACGGGATGTCGGGTGGTGTTCGATGTACGAGATCGGGCAGCGGCTGTGCGAGAAGTTCGACGATGTGCCCGGGCACGAGATGGCGACTCGTCTGCCGAGGGTGTTCATCGCCGGCGATGCCTGTCACACGCACAGCGCCAAGGCCGGGCAGGGCATGAACGTCTCGATGGCCGATGCCTGGAACCTCGGATGGAAGCTCGCCTCAGTCCTCGGAGGACGGGCCAGGCCGGAGCTCCTGCACACATATTCCGAGGAGCGCCAAGCTGTCGCGCAGGAGCTCATCGACTTCGACCGCGAGTTCTCCCGGCTGTTCAGTGCCAGAGAGCCAGAGAGCGTCGACCCGGACGCGTTCCAGCGCTACTTCATCGAGCAAGGCCGGTTCACGGCCGGCGTCGCGACCCACTATGCGCCGTCGATGATCACCGCGGAGTCGGAGTTCCAGCATCTCGCCGGGGGCTTTCAGATCGGGACGCGCTTTCACTCGGCCCGGGTCACCCGGGTGGCGGATGCCAAGCCGCTCCACCTCGGCCACGTCCACCGGGCCGACGGCGCCTGGCGCCTCTACATCTTCGCCGACCGCGACGACCCCGCCTCGGCGAGCTCCCGCGCGCGGGCGCTGTGCCGCTTCCTGGAATCGGATGCGTCGCCGATCGGGCGCTTCACGCCGCCCGGAGCAGAGCCCGACTCGGTGATCGACGTCCGCGCGATCTTCCAGCAGAGCCATCACGACCTGGCCGTCGACCAGATGCCGCCGGTCCTGCTGCCGAGAAAAGGGAAGTTCGGACTGATCGACTACGAGAAGGTGTTCTGCCCCGACCCTGACGCCGATGACATCTTCGACCTGCGCGGCGTGAACCGCGAGACCGGATGCATGGTCGTCGTCCGTCCCGACCAGTACGTCTCACACGTCCTCCCGCTCGACCGGCACGAGGCCCTGGTCAACTTCTTCGCGCGGTTCATGATCACCGCCAGAGGTTGACCCCCAACTCACCGCAGCCGAGCCCGGAATTGACCTGTCGGACGAGCGGGCGTCCGTACAAGCTGCCTTCGGGCATGGCTTTCGCGAAGCTGATCATCACCTGAGTCCACGCGCCTTCCCTGGCCATCTGGCGCAGGACCGGCCACCTGGGCGCGGTGGCCATTGCCGCGATCGCCCGCCCGACCGTCGCCGTGTCACCGGCCGCGCGGGCACGGTTCCAGTCCGCGATCCACATGCACGCGACAGTGCCCGTCACCGCGGCGCCGAGCTGGTAGCGGTCGTGAACCAGGTTCGCGCCACGGATCCGCGCGGCGTCGAAGCCCGGCGGCAGCGGGATGCCCCTGAGCATCACGCGGACGGTCTCGCCGCTGTCGGCGGCCTTCACCACGCTCGGCGGCATCGCCCGCAGCCAGGTCACGGTGTCGACCGCGGTCAGCGCCCGCAACTCGGCGCGGAACATCGCCATGCTCGTGACGGTCGCCCGGAACCAGAGGATTCGACCGTCGTCGATGAACCCCGCGCTGATGTCGAACGCCTTGGGCGAGCCGCCCTCGTAGATGTACCGGCGGGCGGTGACCCCGAGGCCGGTCGGCGCCGCCTGGTGGCCGCCGGCGATGAACTTCCGCGACGCGGGATTCAACCGATCCCAGGTGAGCGAGGCGACTCGGCCGGCCATCGACGCCTGGTTCCTGAACGAGGCTCCCCGTGGGTTGCCCTCGCCGTCGGCCGGACCGCGCACGAAGTGCATCTCCCCCCACCCCCCGGGCTGCTCATCGGCGTACACGACATGCCAGCCGGGGAGGCGCAGGAGCGCGAGCGGCGAGGCGTTCGCGAACCGGACCAGCGGAGCGGCGAACGCGGGCGCCGGGGCGCCTCCCTGCTCGCCGGAC
>DATFDC010000523.1:0-3051 GCA_035252415.1 Solirubrobacteraceae bacterium | reverse complement strand
CCTCAACCAGGTCCTCGCGAAGATCGCCCACCGCGAGCCGCACCTGCGCCTCGCGGCCTAACGACCCAAACTTCCGGACGGCTCTACTAGGCGTTACCCGTCGCATACCGAGGTAGATGTGACCCCCAGATTGCGCCGCCCCCTGTAGGGCGAGAGCATCTGGACGCGCTCAGCTCCCTGCCGTGAGGTGCGCGGTGACGAGCAGAACGTCGTGGTCGGTGTGTACGGCGGGCACCACTCGCGCCGAGGGCGAGCCAAGAGCGTCGGTCCCGTAGACCTGCTGACTACCGGGATCCTGGTGGCCGGACTCGTCGGTGCGCGTCCAGAATCCACGAGGGGCGCAGGAGGGCCGACGGTTGACATCACCTCCGAAGATCACGGTGCGGACGGCCGCGCGACGGGCCAGGAGCGCCCTGAGCTCGGCGCACTGCGGGGCGTTCGCGGCCACCTCCTCGATGTCTGGGGAGGCCAGATGAGACGTACACACATCAACGCGGGTGCTCACACACAGCCACCGGCGCTGCTCGGGGCCGGCTTGGGCCTTGAAAGCCTGGTTCTGGCTGCTCTTGATCGCGTCCCTCACAAGCACGGCGTCGCCGAACAGTCCGCGTCCGCCGGGTTTGATGCAGGGCAGCAGCTTGCCAAAGTAGACGACCGCCGAGAAGCGGAGGTGGTAACCGGTCCGGCGGGCGATCAGGGCGACATCCCCGCGGCAGGCCTCGTTGAACGTGACCGCGTCCGGATGCGCGTCACGGACCCGGGCGACGGCCTCGTCCAGCACCGCCGGGTATTGCACCTTGCGGTAGCAGCCGGCCAGGCCGGACAGGCAGAGGTTCATCTGCATCAAGGTGTACGTCGAACCCGCGGCCCGCGAAGCGGCGGTGGCCGCGCCCGAAGACCCGCCGCACCCTGTCAACGCGAGGACGCACCCAAGCGTCACCAAGACCGAAAGCGCGGCGCTCCCCGGACGACGGACGCAGCGCCAGATGCTGAGGGTCACCACTCCTCAGACGGTACATACGCTCACGACCGTCGGCCCCGCGCCGGACCGTGGCTTGCTCGGCAAAGAGAACGGGCGAACGCCACAGGCGTCCGCCCGCAGGTCCCCCAAAACCGGCTCAGGCGGCCTTGAGCTCGCGCTCGGCCCGCAGCCAGTTGCCGAGTTCGTCAGCCTCCGGCGCTTCCAGCGACAGGAAGTAGGCGCGCACGGAGATCTCGTCGTGGGTCGGCTTGCGCCGGCGGGTCCTGGGCTTGCGCAGGCTCACGCGCTTGGTGGCGGACTTGGCGGCTTTATCGGTCATGGCACTCTCGCAGTCGGGAAAGGACGTTTGCTACGCCCGCCGGACAAGGGCGGGGCGCAGTCCTGTTTCGACGCGACCCGGACCACCCCTGCTCACGTCCGGGCAGTGCCCATCTAGGCTCGACTGTCCGGGCCGTGCGCATCTCGGCTCGACTGCGTCCGGGCCATACACATCACCGGCCCGGGCGCCCCTCAGCCTCTTCAGCCCTTCTTCCCTCGGCTCCGCGCGGCCAGCTCGGCGGCGCGTTCGCGAATCCGGTCCTCGTCGGTGATCGCGTGCCAGCGCGTCGAGCGGCGCTGACCGCTGCGGCGGACCCGGCCGGCCGCCTCGAGCTCGCGCAGAAGCGTGAGCACCTGGTCGCGGTCTCCGTTGGTTCGCTCGGCCAGCACGGACGTGGTCAGGCCGCCGTTCTCGGACAGCAGCACCTCGAGCCGGCCGGCTGGCACGACCTCGACCGCCCGGGTGGCGCGTCGTACGCGACGGGCAGGTGACTTACGACGGACCCGTGGCGCGGAGGGTGCGGGACCATCCTCTCGGCCGTCGAGCGCGCTACGCGCGGCCGTCAGCGACTCGATTTCCTGGTTCAGTTCGCGGAGCCGATTCTCGATCGAATCCACGATGGCTTCGGTTGTTCTCATGTCCTGATCGTACGCACCACCGACCACGGACGGATGTGAGGGGCCTCAGACCTCCACGCCGCGATCGGCCAGCCAGTCGCTCACGGCCTCGGGGGGGTCGCCCTTCCACTCGGCCCGGGCGGCCAGACGGAGGATCTTGCTCGGCTCGTCGCCGACCTCGTCGCGCCGGTGGGCGAGGTAGAGCACCGTGGCCACGGCCATTGCCACGGCCGGATCTGCGAGCTCGACATCGACGCCCTCGACCGCACTCGCCAAGCGCTCATCCAGCCTCTCGATCGCGGTCACCGGCTCATCGGCGTCTTCGAACTGAAGGAGCAGGCGATCGAGGCGCTCGTCGGAGTCGTTCGGATCGCAGATCTCGACCGCTCGCTTGACGATCTCGAACAGTGTGATCGGTTCGGGCTCGGTACCCACGAGCCGTCAGCGTAGCTGGTGCGCGGCCAGATGCCCGTCCTCGTCGCTCGCCTGCACGGGCGCACGCGTAGGCGGACCGGGGCCGACGCCACCGTCACGGCCAGCCCGCGCGCGGTAGGCGCGCAGGACGCGACGGTGAGTGAGCCAGCCTACCATCCGTCCCTTGTCATCGACCACGGGGACGCCCTCGTCGTCGCAGGCGGCCAGGACCTCGACCGCCTCTTCGAGCGAGTCCTCGGCACGCAGGGTCGGCGCCTCACGCATCAACTCGCCGGCCGCGCCCAGCCGACTGGAGTCGCGCGTAACCGCTCGCTCGACATCGACCGCAGCCACGACCCCGACCAGGATGCCGTCCGGATCGGTCACCGGCAGCGAGTCCGACCGCTCGGTGGCGAAGCGCTCGATGATCTCCGAAGCGGGTTGGCCGACTCCCAGCGGACGGGGTGGCCGACCCATCGCAGCGGCGACGGAGGTCGCGGCCATCAGCCGCCTTGCGCGCGGGGCTTCGATGTCGATCCCGCGCCGCCGGAGCTTGAGCGTGTAGATCGTGTCGCGGCTGAGCCGGTTGCTGAGCGCGGTGGCCACCACGATCGCGAACATCAACGGGAGGATGATGTTGTAGTCGCCGGTGAGTTCGAACACGATGATCACCGCGGTGATGGGGGCGCGGGCAGCGGCCGCGAACACGGCTCCCATCC
>DATFDC010000522.1:0-7945 GCA_035252415.1 Solirubrobacteraceae bacterium | reverse complement strand
GGCCGGTCGAGCGCCATGAACGAGAGCTGCGCGATCGGGAGGCCCGGGTAGAGCTTGATCGGGACCCGGGTGAGATTGTTCAGCTCGAGCGTCAGCGTGCCCTTCCAACCCGGGTCGCAGAAGCCGGCGGTGGCGTGCACGATCAGCCCGAGGCGGCCTATTGAGCTTTTGCCCTCGATGCGGGCCACGATGTCGTCGGGAAGCTCGACCCACTCGAGCGTGCGCCCCAGGCAGAACTCGCCGGGATGGATGACGAACGCCACGTCTTGGTTGACCGTCACTTCCTCAGTGAGGACGGAGGGTGGTTCACGGAGGTCGATCGCCGAGGCGCGATAGTTGTGGAAGACGCGGAACGAGTCGCCGAGCCGGAGGTCGACGCTGGCCGGCTGGACGAGTTTTGCGTCCCAGGGTTCGATCCGGATCCGGCCGGTTTCGACCAGTTCGACAATCGTCGAGTCGGACAGGACGGAGACCGGCGCGCTCATCTGGCGGAAGTCTGCCAGCGGAGACGGATCTCCGCCGTGCACAACACGTCACGGCGCGGCTGTCCGCTTGGGTGTGACGAGCTCTGCATCCCCCAGATGCACTACACGTCACGCCCGGGCTCGCCGAGCTCGCGTGACGTGTTATGCACGCGGGTCAGCGCTCGACGGTGCGGATCCGCTTGTGCGCGGTACGCACCCGCGGCGGCGGCAGCGGCGCGGGGTCGCCGTGGGGCCCGCGGCGCGGGTGACGGGGGAACGGCTTGCGCGGATGGCGCGGATTGCGGCGCATTCCGCCGTCGTCGTCGGGCGACGACGCCTCGTCCGGCTCCGCCTTGATCGCCCACCAGACGATGTAGATCAACCCTGCGAGGGGGATCTTCAGGGCGAGCATCAACCAGATGAGTCCCCAAGTCACTTGTTCGCGATCCTACCCTTCTCACGCGGCGATGTCACGTGCGGATTGTCTCTAACCGCCCGGGATGACGTTGCTCTGACGTTGTGCCGGTCTCGAGGGCGGGTGGCGGCCGGCCGGACAGGGCGACGCCGATCGCCAGGAGCGTCCAGGTGATCGGGTCCTCAAGGAAGTCGGCGTACAGGAGCGTGTGGAACAGCAGGGCCACGAACGCCGCGGCGACGGCGACCCGGGCCGGGTCCGCGCGCGAGCGCTCGAGCAGCGTGACGAGCGCGGCCGCGACGACCGCCAGGTACACCAGCTCTCCGATCAGGCCCTGCTCTGCGGCGACCGTGATCGGGATCGTGTGCGAGGCGATCGTGGTCTGCCCCGGCTGGCGGTGATGGGCCCCGTACTCGGTCTCGAACGACCCAGATCCGAAGCCCCACAGCGGGCGATCGCCGAACAGGTCGATTCCACCCGAGACGAGGTCGGGCCGACCGTTCGAGGCCCCGTTCAAGCCCTGGTTCAGCCCGAACGTGGTGGGCGAGATCGCGACCGCGGCGACCGCCAGCGCCACCACTCCGGCGGCCACGAACACGGCCCGCCCGACCCGCCAGCGCAGCGCGGCCAGCGTGCCCAGCCCGATCAGGAGCGCGCCCAGGCTCGAACGCGACAGCGTGAGCACGAGCCCACCCCACAGGATCGCCAGCACGGCCAGCGTGACCAGCTGGGTGCGCTGCCGCCGCGCGTACAGCAGGACGGCCCCGAGCATGATCATGACCAGGGCGAGGAACCGGCCGAAGATGTTCGGGTCGAAGAACACCGAGTTGACCGTGAAGTACGCGTGATCCTGGTTGGCGGCGAGCAGCTTGGGGTTCAGGAAGATCGACTTGGTCGCGTACTCGACGAAGCCGACCAGGGCGAACAGCACGGCCAGCCCGGCCAGCAGGGCCAGGCACCCGCGGGCGAGCCGCGGCGTCCAGTCGATCCGGCGCAGCAGGCAGAAGGCCAGCGCGAACGGGACATAGAAGAACACCATCTGCTCGAGGGCCTTCTCGAAGTTCGACGAGTAAGCGGCCTGGACGGCGTAGAGCACGACGTAAGCGGCCAGCCCCCGCTCGAGCCACCGGGCCGGCTCGGAGCGGGGCGGAGCGCTCGCCGCTTCGGCGGGAGACGTGCCGCGGAGCGTTCCGCCGATGAACGCAAGCGCACCGGCGGCGACCACGAAATACAGCGGCACCAGGAGGTTCGCCGACGCGGTGGCTCCCCCGGCCTGAATCGGGATCCGGAAGGGCAGCGCGAGGATGACCGCGCAGGGCAGCAGCACCGGCCGCCGCCGGACCACGAGCGCGGCGACCACCACGGCCACCAATGCCACCACTGCGCCGACCGCCGCCACCGCCGGGTGGCGATGCACGATGCTGAGCTGGGAGGAGTGCCAGATGTCGCCCAACAGGAGTACCGGCGCGAGGACCAGCGCGCCGAGCATGGCCAGTGCCTGAACGCGCGCGCGCGGATGGAGCATGACCACGGCGGCGAGTACCGCCACCGCCACCACGCCGAGCTTGGGGAGCGGTCCGCTGAGGGCGCCGTACAGAAGCACGGTCGCAATGATCCTCTACCTTTGTTCCGCGCATGCGCCCTAAGAGACTGCTAACCGCCGTCGCGTTCGCCGCGCTGGCCCTGACCGGGTGCGGCGCCGTCCAGGTCCAGCCGACCACGCCGGCCGGATCTTCCAAGCTGGCCAGCCGCGGTCGCGTCGACAGCCCGGTGAAGATGAAGAACCATCTCACGTGCCTGCGCGATGCCCATCTGCCGGTGCAGGTCCTCACGCCGACCCGGCTCCAGATCGGCCCGGCCCCGGCAGGGCCGACGATCGTGTTCTCCCCCACACCGGGGGCCGCGCAGGCCTACCAGATCGACGGCAGCGCCCAGGCCGCCGAGGTGATCGGCAGCGCGCTGGTCTATCCGAACCAGGGCTCAGACGGCGAGATGGCCACGATCGGGGCCTGCCTGGCGCAGGGCGTGCAGGGTTAGCCGCGCTCTAGAATGCACGCGCGACGCCCGCGCTCGGTGCGCGGGCCATCCCCCGCGTCTGCCGCTGCCGTGCCTGACTTGCGAGCGCGGCGCCAAGTGAGATCTTCCGGTCCGATGTCCGTTCCTACCGCTGAGCTGACCGCACCGGCGCCCCCGACCGACGTCGCGGCGCCCCGCGGCGGGCTGCCCGAATGGCTGCGCGGCGGCCGGCTGTACCTGTGGCTCGGCGGTGTCGCGCTCCTGATCGGCGCGCTGTCGCTCCTGATCCCCTCCACTCCGAGCTACGACCCCTGGGCGTGGCTGGTGTGGGGGCGGGAGATCATCCATGTGAATCTTCACACCACGGGCGGGCCCTCGTGGAAGCCGCTGCCGGTGCTGTTCACCACCGCGTTCGGGGTGTTCGGCAAGGCCCAGCCGGACCTCTGGCTGGTCATCGCCCGAGCCGGCGCGGTGATGTCGGTGGTGATGGTGCTCAAGCTCGCCTGGCGCCTCACCGGCGACCTGATCGCCAAGGCATCTCCGGGCGCCGAGACCTCGCGCCGGTTCGCGATCATCGCCCCGCTTCTGGCCGGGCTGATCGCCGCGGGGAGCCTCATCAACTCGAGCGGGTTCATCTCCAACAACGCGCTCGGTTACTCCGAGGGGCTGGCCACCGCGCTCATGCTGATCGCGGTCGACAGCTACTTGGACGGTGCGCCTCGGCGGGCCTTCGTGATCGGCTTCTTCGCCGCCCTGGACCGGCCGGAGCTCTGGTTCGTCTGGGGCCCATACGGGCTCTATCTGTTCTGGCGCGACCCGGGCGCTCGGAAGCTCGTGATCGCGCTGTTCGCGCTGATCCCGGTGCTCTGGTTCCTCCCCGAGTTGTGGGGATCGGGGCACCTCCTGCGCGGAGTCACCCGCGCGCAGCATCCGCGCTCCAACAGCGCGGCGTTCGCCAAGTGCCCGGTGTGCACGGTGTTCCGCAAGGAGGCATGGCCTGCGGTGTGGGACCGGGTCAAGATCCCCGGGATGATCGCGCTGGTCGTGGCGGCGATCGGGCTGTGGCGTACGCACGAGGCGTGGTGGAAGCGGCGTGAGGTGAGCCTGGGCGTCCGGGCCCGCGCATGGCTGGTCGGGCTCGGGGTGTTCGGCTACGCGTGGTGGCTCGGCGTCGCGATCGAGACCCAGGCGGGGTTCTCGGGCAACAACCGCTACCTGGTGCTTGGCACGGCTCCGGTGGCGATCGTCGGCGGCGTCGCCTGGGGGTGGTTCTTGAGCGCGCTCGGCGATGGGCTTCGCAGGCTCTCGGCGCGGGGCTCCGGGACGGGGCGATTTGGGTACGGCGCCACGATCCCGGCCGCCACAGCGATCGTGGTCGTGCTGTTCCTCGCGCTTCCATCGTGGATCGGCAAGGGCATCGTCAGCCTGCCCCGGACCCATCACGCGCTGGTCTACCAGGCCAAGCTGCGCTCCGATCTGACCGCGGCGGTGGCCAAGGCCGGTGGGTCCGATGCCCTGCTGCGATGCGGCTCGGTGATGACCGAAGGCTTCCAGGTGCCGATGGTCGCGTGGACGCTCGGCGTCCACACGCTTCGGATCGAGGCGACGCCCAGCAGCCTGGCCGGTCCGCCATGGCCGGCGGTCATCCTCCAGGCGCGCGCTCAGTCGAACTCGACTCTGTTGCCCACCCCGCAGCAGATCATCGCGTGGGAGCACGCGGGAGCGCCCTACAAGCTGGTCGCCCACGTGCGCACGTTCCGGGTGTTCTCGACGTGCGCCGGTAAGGTGACCGGCTAGTGGCCACCGTCACCGCTCCGCCGGGCGGCATTCCGCACGTAGTCGACGTCCGGGCGCCCAAGCGGTTCGAGCGCATCCCGGTCTGGGCCAGCACGGCGGCGGTGCTGATCGTGCTGATGGCGATCTCGGCCTACGTCCGGACCCGCTACCTCAGCGCGCCGGTCGGGCAGTTCTGGGAGGACGAGGCGATCACGACCGGGATCGCCTCGCATTCGCTGAGCGCGATCCCCGGCCTCCTGCGCCACGACGGAGCGCCGCCCTTCTTCTACATGCTGCTCCACGTCTGGATCAGCATCTTCGGCGCCAGCGAGTCGGCCACGCACGCGCTCTCGCTCGTGTTCGGCCTGCTGTGCATCCCGGCCGGCATGTGGGCCGGCTGGAGCCTGTTCGGCCGCCGAGCCGGCCTGTACATGGCGGTCCTGTGCGCGCTCAGCACGTTCCTGACCGCGTACGCGATGGAGACCCGGATGTACGAGTTGATGGGTCTGCTCGGGATCCTCGAGACGACCGCGTTCATCCACGCGTTCGTGAACCGGCGGCGGGGCTACCTGATCCTGTTCGCGGTCTGCCAGGCGCTCATGCTCTACACCCACGCGTGGGGCCTGTTCTTCGGCGCGGGCCTGATCGTCGCGCTGATCCCGATCTGGCTGGCCAGCGACGACCGGCGGGGGATAGTGCGCGACGCGGTGCTGGCCTACGTGGGCGCCGGCATCCTGTTCCTGCCTTGGGTCCCGAACTTCTTCTACCAGGCGACCCACACCGGAGCGCCCTGGGCGCCGACGATCCGCTTCGGCGTCCCCGTGCTGCTCTCGCGCGACCTCCTCGGTTCTGACCGGATCACCGTCGCGCTCATCACGGCCTGGATCCTCGGGCTCGCGCCGCTGTTCACCAAGCGCCACCGGCGCACCCACGACGGCACGATGATGTGGTCGTTGATCTGGCTGATCGCCGGCACGCTGATCATCGCCTGGTTGGCCTCGCAGATCACGCCGGCCTTCGTGGCCCGCTACATGGCCCCGCTGCTCGCGGCGATCCTGCTGCTCGCGGCGTGGGGGATGGCGCGCTCGGGAGTCGTCGGGCTGGTCATGATCTGTCTGTTCCTGGCCTTCATCGTGCACATCTCGTCGTACGCGCCTCGCTACAAGAGCGACATGCAGGACGTGAGCGGTGAGGTCTCAGGCCTGCTTCACCGCGGCGACCTGGTGGTGAGCGCACAGCCGGACTCGGCGCCGCTGGCCTGGTACTACCTACCCGCCGGCCTGCAGTACGCGACCACGCTCGGCCGGGTCAGCGACCCGAGCTACATGAACTGGGTCGACGCGCTCAAGCGGCTTCAGAACACGCCGTCCGCGCCGACCTTCGACCCTCTGATTGCTAGCCTCAGGCCCGGGCAGCAACTGCTCTACATACGACCGCTGACCGAGGGCGCCCAGAACTGGAAGGCACCCTGGACGTCGCTGGTACGACTACGCGCCGCGCAGTGGGGTCAGATCCTTCACAACGACGTCGAGCGCGGCGTGTTGAAGACGGTGGCGGTCGCCCCGCACAACTACCGGGGAGCCAGCATCCTCGCGTACAGCGCCGTGCTTTACCAGAAGGTCTCCTGACTTCCGAGATGAGCGAATCCATCCCCTCCCCCAGCCCAGACGGCGCCGGATTCGGCGCGGACATCACCCCTGAGCGGCCGGTCCTGGCCCTGGGAGGTGGCCCGGCCGGGCTGACCGCCGGCTACCTGCTGGCCAAGCAGGGCAAGCCGGTGATCGTGCTCGAGTCGAGCGACCAGGTCGGCGGCATCGCGCGCACCGAGGTGCGCGACGGCTACCGGTTCGACCTCGGCGGGCACCGGTTCTTCACCAAGGTCAAGGAAGTCGATGACCTCTGGCACGAGATCATGAAGGAGGAGTTCCTTCGTCGCCCCCGGCAGTCCCGGATCTACTGGAACGACAAGTTCCTCGACTACCCCCTGCAGGGCATGGACGTGATCCGCAAGCTCGGTCCAGTCGAGCTGACCCGCTGCATGGCCTCGTACCTGTGGGCGGCGGTCAAGCCCAAGGGCAACGAGGACACGTTCGAGGCCTGGGTGTCCAATCGCTTCGGCAAGCGGCTCTATCAGCACTTCTTCAAGACGTACTCCGAGAAGCTCTGGGGCGTGCCCTGCACCGAGATCCGTTCGGAGTTCGCCGCTCAGCGGATCAAGGGACTGTCGTTCTTCGCGGCAGCCAAGGCCGCGTTCCTCGGCAACAAGGGCAACAAGATCAAATCGCTGATCTCGGAGTTCAACTATCCCCGCTTCGGGCCCGGGCAGATGTGGGAGCAGATGACCGAGGACATCCGGGCGCACGGGGGCGAGGTTCGCTTGAACGCGCCGGTCACCCGGCTGCGAATCGAAGGCGGCCGCGTGGTCGAGGTGGTCGCCGGGGGCGAGACGATCACGCCGTCGTATGTCATCTCGTCCTTGCCGCTGCGCACGACCGTGGGCATCGCCGATCCGGAGGCGCCCGGTGAGGTCCGCGACGCCGCGCGCGGCCTGCGCTACCGCGACTTCCTCACCGTCGCGCTGGTGATCGACAGCCCCGAGCTTTTCCCCGACAACTGGATCTACATCCACCAGCCCGGGGTCCGGGTGCTGCGGATCCAGAACTTCCGCTCGTGGAGCCCGTGGATGGTCCCGAACGACACCGACACGTCGATCGGGATGGAGTACTTCTGTTTCGAGGGCGACGAGATCTGGAGCATGGACGACGACGCCCTCGTGGCCATGGCCACCGCCGAGCTGGCGAAGCTCCACCTGGCCCGCGCCGATCAGGTCAAGTTCGGGTTCGTCGTGCGGGTGCACAAGGCGTACCCGATGTACGACGTTGAGTATCCCGAGCGGGTGGCCACGATCCGCGGCTGGCTGGCCGGGATCGAGAACCTCCAGCAGGTCGGACGCAACGGCCTGCACCGCTACAACAACTCCGATCACTCGATGCTCACCGCGATGCGCGCCGTCGACAACATCCTCACCGGCAGCCACCACGACATCTGGGCGGTCAACGCCGAGAGCGTGTATCACGAGGAAGACGTCCCCGACGAGCAGCCCTACGTCGACGCCCCCGAGACGCCGGCGATGGAGCATCCGCTCGCGTAAGACGGTGTTGAGAAGGTCCCGGGCTGTCTTCGCCGCGCTCCTCGGAGCGGCGCTCGTGCTGCCCTCGGCCGCGGCCGCGGCGTCATCAACCTCGGCGTCGTCCGCGGCGGCATCGTCCGCGGC
>DATFDC010000521.1:0-2803 GCA_035252415.1 Solirubrobacteraceae bacterium | reverse complement strand
GGGATCGTTGGCCAGCGCGCGGGCCAGCGCGACGCGCTGGCGCTCGCCGCCGCTCAGCGAGCGGGGGCGGCGATCGGCGTGATCCACCAAACCAAATCGGGCGAGGAGCTCCTCGAGTTGCGGCCGGCGGTCCTCGCCGCGCGCCCTGGGTCCGAAGCGGAGGTTCTCGCGGACGGAGAGGTGAGGGAACAATGCCGCGTGCTGGAACACGACGCCGATCCCGCGCTGTTCCGGGGGAGCGCTGGTGATGTCGCGGCCGGCGAGCTGGACCCGGCCGGCCAGCGGCGGGCGGAATCCAGCGATGGTGTCCAGCAGGGTCGTCTTGCCGGCGCCCGACGGCCCGAGGACGACAAGCACCTCCCCGGCGCCCACCTGAAGGTCGACGGGGCCGAGGTGAAACGAGCCGGCGGTGGTAGCAAGGCCCTCGAGGACGAGTTGCCCCTCAGCGCCCATCAGGGTCAACCGCCCACCGTCCCCAGCCGAGAGCCAGCGTCCGCAGCACCAGGAACGTCGCGAGCGCGACGAGCAGCAGCAACATCGCGGCGGACGCTGCATTGGTCAGGCCGCTTCGCAGGAACAGGTTGTAGATCTCGACCGGCGCCGTGGCCGGGTAGTAGGCGATGATCACGACGGCGCCGAACTCGCTGATCGAGCGGGCGTAGACCAGCACCGTGCCGGTGAGCACAGCGCGCGCCGCGAGCGGCAGCGTGACATGCCTGAACACGTATCCGGGGGTTGCGCCCAGGCTGCGCGCCGCCCGCTCGTAGCTCGGGTCGATGGCCTCGAAGCCGACCCGGGCGCTGTTGACCGCGAACGGCACGCTGACGAACAGCATTGCGGCGATGATCCCCCACTGCGTGCCGTAGAAGGACACGCCGATATGGCTGGCCGGTGAGCCGATCCAGCCGGTGCGCCCGAACACGAACAGCAGGGCGATCCCCGCAACCGTGTGGGGCACGGCCAGCGGCAGATCGACGATGGCCTGAACGAGCGCCGGGGCGGGCAGGCGCCGGCGGGCGAGCAGGTAGGCCAGCGGGACGCCGAGCACCGTCGCGATCCCCGCGGTGATCGCGGCGTCCTTGAGGCTCTGGAGGATCGCGTCGCGAACCTCGGCGCTGGCTGCCGCGGCGTGGAGGCTCGCGGGCGGCGTGCTCGCCGCGAGTCGCACCAGCGGCAGCAGGACGAACGCGATCAACAGGCCGCTGAGTAGCCACATCAGCACCTGAAAGCCGCCCCAGGACCGCGGGCGGCGGGCGGCCCGGACGGCGCCGCGGCTGGTCGTTGGGCTAGCCAGTCCAGCTCCTGGTCAGCGGGCGAAGCGCGCCGGGCAGCGCGCTCTGGTCGCTGGCCAGCGCCGGTGAGATCACGACAAAGCCGTTTTGGCGCATGATCGCCTGTCCCTGGGGGCTGAGCACGAACGCGACGAACTGATCGGCAAGCGCCGCGTCGGGCGCGTTGGTGGGTACGGTCAGCCCGTAGATGATCGGCTTGGCCTTGACGCGGTCGCCGCTGGTTCCCTGCGTGCTCACGGTTGCGTAGGTTTTCGCCAGTGCCGGGTTCGAGAGGCCTATCTGCGGCGGGAGATTGATGTACTTGAAGTGATTCTGCAACGCGTCCGAGCGGTAGATCCCCAGGTAGTCGAGCTGGCCGCTCTGAAGCGCCCCGATCAGCGAGGTCTCGGTTTCGGCCACCGAGGAAAGCGGTGAGTTCTTGAGCACCGACGCCGAGATCGACGGGTCGTGGTAGTACCGGTTCGCGAGCTCCAGCATCTGGAGGATCTGGTAGCCGGACGGGTCCGCGGACGGGTTGGAGCGTCCGATGTGCACCCCGGGCTGGGCCAGCACGCGGTACCAGTTGTCAGGCGTGAGTTGCCCCGCGCCCTTGCTGTGGCTCGTGTAGGCAAACGTGATCTGATTGGACACGAACCCGACGTACCAGGTCGCGAACCGCTTCCCACCCGATCCGAACATGTCCTTCGGGATCAGCGAGTAGTCGGCGACCCCGAGCACGTCGGCGGGCTGTCCAAGCTGGGTGATCGCCTTGACCCGGTCGCCGCTGGCCCCGAACTCCGAGTGCACCGTGATCCCGGGATGGCCGGCCTTGAATGCGGCGATCTCCTGCGTGAACGGATTCGCCAGCGTTCCGGCGGCGAACACGATCAGGGTCTTTCCCACTTTCCCCTTCCCGGCGCCGGCGGCGCCTGCGCTGGTGCTTGACTTCGACGACGAACCACAACCCGCGACCGCGAACACCGCGTAAGCAAGCGCGATCGCCAGCCCCGTGCAACGCGTTGCCCGTACCGCCATCCTGTTCCTTTCTGTGATGATTCAGATCGGAACGAAAGCCTAGCGGAGGCCGTGACCCGCTACCTGGACATCTCTCGGCAGATCGCCGGGCGTGTGCTCGCCGGCGAGCTGGAGGCCGGCGCTGAGCTGCCGAGCATCCGCGAGCTCGCGCACGAGCAGCACACGACGGCCACTACGGTCAGCCGGGCGTATCGCCACCTCGCCGACGCCGGAGTGATCGCGCAAGGCGACCGGCGACGTGCCCGGATCGCGCCGGAGGGCGCTCTCGCGGCGCGCCGCGTGCTGGGGACCGAGCGCGATTTCCGCCTCGCGGGCAGCGATGACCCGGCCCTGGACCTGGTGCTGCGCGAAGCCGGGCGATCGATCGTCAGGGTCGGCACCACCGGGAGCTTTCAGGGCCTCACCGCGCTGTGGCGCGGAACCGCGGACGGCGCGGCGATTCACCTCCTGCACCGATCGGACGTGTACAACGCCCCGTATGCCAGCGCGCTCCTGCG
>DATFDC010000520.1:0-2967 GCA_035252415.1 Solirubrobacteraceae bacterium | reverse complement strand
CGCGGCGGCCGCCCGCACCGACCGTTCCAGGTCGGCGACCGAGCGTTCATGGTCGGCCGGCGTGAACGACGCGCCCGGCCCCCGGTGCGTCCCCAGCACCCGGCCGGTCTCGTCGAGGATGGCGACGTCCGTCTTCGAGTTGCCGCCGTCGACCGCGACGACCCGGCGGCCGCTCATAGGAGATCCTTGGTTTCTGTTCGTGCTGATCGTTGAAAACTGAGTTGTCGTCCGCGAGGGGTGATCGCGGGCGGCGCCGACCGACGTGTTTCGTAGCGTCGTGTCGTGGCTGACCACCGCCGGGAGAGCGCCCTCGTCGCTTGCCGCGCAGACGGCCCGCATGAGACTTGCGCCTCCCGGCGGTGTGAGGCGCCCGGAGCGGCGACAGGACGTCGCCCCGCCGAGGGCCCGTCTATGAGCATCCGCCACGGTACCTCGCCGGTCGGCCCGCATTCAGCACCCGAAGCGAAGGAGGATGCATGCACGAGCGCACGGCCGGGCTCGACCTGGCCAGTGAGGAGCACCGGCTGGTTGTCGTCGACGGCGACGGCCGCGAGCGGGAGCAACAGCGGATCACGCATAGCGAGGAGGGCATCGATGCGCTCGCCCGCCATCTGCACGCGCTTGGGGTCGCACGGATCGCGATCGAACAGCCGAACGGGGTCGTGGTTGATCGGCTGCTCGACGCCGGCATCGCCGTCGTCGCTGTGCATCCCAACCAGCTGGCGGCCGCGCGCGACCGCTACCGCGCCGGCGGCGGCAAGTCGGACCGCTTTGACGCCTACGTGCTGGCCGAGGTCGCCCGCACCGACATGCACCGATTGCGGCTGCTCGAGCCCGACACCGACGAGACCAAGGCGCTGCGCGCGCTGACCCGCACGCGCGAGGACCTTGTCGAGCAGAAGGTCGCCGTCGCCAACCAGCTGCGCGCCCAACTGGATGCCTTCTGGCCCGGCGCCAAGCGGATCTTCGCCGACATCGACTCGCCGATCGCGCTCTGCTTCCTCGAGCGCTACCCCAGTCCCGCCGACGCGCGCACACTCGGCCCGAAGCGGCTCGCCGGCTTCCTCGCCCGCAACGGCTACTGCGGCCGTCGAAACGCCGAGGAACTGCTCGCCCGGCTGCGCTCCGCCCCCGACAGCCGTGCCGGCGAGGCCGAGCAGGAGGCGCGCCGCGCCGTCGTACTCGCCCTCGTCGCCGCACTCAAACCCCTGGTCGAGCAGATCCGACTGCTCACCAGCCAGATCGCCGGCGCCGTCCGCACCCACCACGACGGCCCCACCTTCCTCTCGCTCTTCCGAGACCCCAAGAGCGTCATCACCGCCGCCGAGCTGCTGGCCGAGATCGGCGACAACCGCGCCCGCCACCCCACCAGCGCCTCGCTCGAAGCCATCGCCGGCCAAGCACCCGTCACCATCCAGTCCGGCAAAAAGAACGTCGCCCGCTTCCGCTGGGCCTGCAACAAGAACCTCCGCGCCGCCATCTCCGTCCTCGCCGACAGCAGCCGCCACCACAACCCCTGGGCCGCCGACATCTACCACCGCGCACGCGCAAGAGGCCACGACCACCCCCACGCCATCCGCATCCTCGGCCGCGCCTGGCTGCGCATCATCTGGCGCCTCTGGCAAGACCACACCACCTACAACCCCACCCGCCACGGCAGCCTCAACCGACTCCTCACAACCCAGGGTTGACACAGGACGTCTCATGCCGCCTCCGGCGCGCGGGCGCGCGTGAATGCGACCAGCTCCTCGAGCTTGCCGAGGGCGGCCCCGGTGTCGATCGCCTCGACGGCCGCGTCGATCGCGTCCTCGAGCTCCTGAACGACCCCGCCGCAGACGAGCGCGGCGGCGGCGTTCAGGATGACGGCGTCGCGGCGCGGGCCCTTCTCGCCGTCGAAGACGGTCAGGATGACGGCGGCGTTCTGGGCCGGGTCGCCGCCGCAGCGCAGGTCGTCGGGGCTGCCGGGCCCCGGGCCGGTCGAGAGCGGGGCCGGGTCGAGCGTGTACGTGCGCACCTCGCCGTCGCGCACCTCGGACACCAGGTTCTCGCCCGTCGGCGTGAGCTCGTCGAGGCCGCCGAAGCCGTGCACGACCATCGCGTGCTCCGCGCCCAGCTTGGCGAGCACGTGCGCGATCGGCTCGACCAGCCCCTCGGAGTACACGCCGAGCACCTGGCGGCGGGCGCCGGCCGGGTTGGTGAGCGGGCCGAGCAGGTTGAAGACCGTGCGGATGCCGAGCTCCTGCCGCACCGGACCGACGTGGCGCATGGCCGGGTGGTGGGCCTGGGCGAACAGGAAGCCGAAGCCCACGGTGTCGATGCACTCGGCCACATCTGCCGGCGCCAGGTCGATGCGCACACCGAGCGCCTCGAGCACGTCGGCGGAGCCGGTGCGCGACGACATGGCGCGGTTGCCGTGCTTGGCCACCGTCGCCCCGGCCGCGGCCGCGACCAGCGCCGCCGACGTCGAGATGTTGAAGGTGTTCAGGCCGTCGCCGCCGGTGCCGCAGGTGTCGACGAGGTCGGCCCGCGACGGCCGTGCCGGCGTGACGTGCGCGCGCATCGCCCGGGCGCAGCCGGCGATCTCGTCCGGCGTCTCGCCCTTCATCCGCAGCGCGACCAGGAAGGCGGAGATCTGCGTCGGCGACGCGTCGCCCGCCATCACCTGCATCATGGCGATGTGGGTCTCCTCGGCCGAGAGGTCGCGGCCCTCGACGAGCGTCTTGATCGCGTCGGTGATCACGCCTGCCGCTCCTGCATCGCGAGGAAGTTCCCGATCAGCGTGCGCCCGTGCGGCGTCAGCACGGACTCGGGGTGGAACTGTACGCCGTGCACCGCGTGCTCCCGGTGGTGCACGCCCATCACCTCGCCGTCGGGCGTCGTGGCGGTGACGTGCAGGACGTCCGGCACCGAGCCGACGGCGGCCAGCGAGTGGTAGCGGCCCGCCTCGAACGGCGTCGGGATGCCGGC
>DATFDC010000519.1:0-8238 GCA_035252415.1 Solirubrobacteraceae bacterium | reverse complement strand
GTCGAGGTCACCGACGAGTTGTTCGCGCAGGTCAAGGAGCACTTCAGCGACGAGCAGATCGTGGAGATCACCGCATTGCTGACCCTGATCAACCTGGATCGGTTCAACGCCGCGTTCGGGGTCGGCTCGGCCGGGTTCTCCGAGGGGATGGTGTGTGTGCTGCCGGACCGCCCCGCGGTCGTGGGATCAGTCGCCCAGTAGTTGCTCGAGCTCATCGAGGCACAGGCGCCAGCCCTCGTCCTGAGACGCGCGGCGCTCGTCGCTCGCGATGTCGCGGTTCGTGAGGACCACGGTGGTCGTCCCCCCGGCCTCTTCGAATGTGAGCTCGATCAGTTGCTGGTTGGTGGGGGCGTCGTCAAACGTCCAGGTCATGACCAGACGGTGCGGCCGGTCGATCACCGTGTACGCGCCGTGCGCTCCCGCCTCGCGCCCGTCGGGCCGGCGCATGACGATCCGCACCGCCCCGCCGACCCGGAGATCGACCTCGGCCACCGGCGTCGCCCAGTCCGGACCGCAGTGGAACCATCGTCGCATCACCTCCGGGCTGGTCCAGGCGTCGAATACCTCCTCGGCCGACGCCTGGAAGCCGCGCTCGATCCGGAGTGGCTCGGTCACTTTCGTTCCTCCAGGTACTCGCCGACGACGTCGAACAGGCGCTCCCAGCGCTCCCGCTGGCTCTCGATCCAGCGCTCTGCCTCGGCGAGCGCCTCCGGCCGCAGGGCGAGGCGGTGGGTCCGGCCGTCGACCACCCGGCTGACCACGCCCGCCTCCTCGAGCATCTTCAGGTGCCGCGAGATCGTCGGCTTGGACACGCCGAAGTCGCGGGTGACCTCCCCGACCGTGGCCGTCCCTCCGCTGAGCCGCTCCACGATGTCCCGGCGCAGCGGATGGGCGAGGGCCCTGAACGTATCGTTAGCCATTCTGCTAACTATATAGTCGCGCGCAGGGACCAGGAGATGAGGAGGAACGTAGATGCACCGAATCGGCACACAGGAGGAATGGCAGGCGGAGCGCGATGAGCTGCTCGGGGAGGAGAAGGAGCTCACCCGCCGCGGCGACGAGCTGACCCGGAAGCGACAGGGGCTGCCCTGGGTAGCAGTCGAGAAGGACTATCGGTTCGAGACCGAGGGTGGCACCAAGACGCTCGCCGAGCTGTTCGACGGCCGCTCCCAGTTGCTCGTCTACCACTTCATGTTCGGGCCGCCCTACACAGCGGGCTGCCCGGTGTGCTCGTCGATCGCCGACACGCTCGCCCCTCAGGTCCCGCACCTTCGCGCGCGGGACACCACGCTGCTGCTGAACTCACGCGCCCCGCTCGACAAGCTGCTCGCCTACCGGGAGCGGATGGGCTGGGAGATCCCGTGGGTCTCGAGCGGCGAGAACGATTTCAACCGCGACCTCGGCTTCCAGCACACCCGCGATGAGCTGAAGCCGTTCCTGGAGGGCGACATTCCGGTGACCGTGGAGCAGAACGCCCGGATGTGCGGCACCGACGCTGGAGGCTACGTCTCCGAGGCACCGGGCTTGAGCGCGTACACGCTCTCCGACGGGACCGTCTACCGAACCTACGTGACGACCTCTCGCGGCCTCGAGGGGGTGGCAATGGCCTACTACCCGCTCCTCGATCGGACCGCCAACGGGCGCGCCGAAAGCGCCACCGAGCCGATGTGGGTGCGCCGCCACGACGAGTATCAGGGGTGACGCACGCCTCCTCGGTTCGCCCGATGCGGGCAGGTGACATCGAGGCGGCCGTGCACGTGACGGCTGCCGCGTTCTCGCGGGACCTCGGCGACGAGGTGGTCGCGCGTCGCTGGCGCGAGCGGATCGCCTATCCGTGGCAGACCGATCCCGGCGGTGCGTTCGTGGCCGAGCGCGGCGGCCAGGTCATCGGGGTCGCGGAGGCGATCCTGCGCGAGCGGCTCTGGTGCCTGTCGATGCTCGCGGTCGAGCCGGGGATCCAGAGCGCCGGCGCGGGCCGTGCCCTGATGGAGCGTGCGGCGCAGTACGGTGGCGCCGCCGACCCCGGGCTGATCGTCAGCTCGAACGACCCCCGCGCGCTGCGGCTCTACGCCGGCTGCGGATTCGCCCTTCACCCGACGTTCGAGGCCAGCGGGGCCGTCGACCGAGGGCGGCTGCCCGCCCTCGGCGGCTCGGTGCGCGAGGACGACGGCGAGGCTCTCGAGGCGTTGGCCGGGGTCACCCGCTCGGTTCGGGGAGCGCCCTATACCGATGAGCTGCAGTTCCTGTTGGCCCAGGGCGGTCGGCTGCTGCGGATCGCCGACCGCGGGTTCGCGGCCGTCAACCCCGAGGGGCTGCTGTGGGCTCTGGTCGGGCGCGACGAAGACACGGCCGGCGCGCTGCTGTGGAGCGCGCTGGCGCTGGCCGAGGGGCCGGCCCGGGTGCGATGGATCACCGGGACGCAGCAGTGGGCGATCGACATCGTCGCCCGAGCCGGGATGCGGCTCACGGCCTACGGTGCCCTCTGCGTTCGCGGCACCCCCGGGCCGCTGGCCCCGTTCCTGCCGAACAACTCGTTCGCCTAGATGTCGACCTAGACCGGCGGGTCGATTCCCAGCTCGGCGATCAGCGTGGTCCCGCGCGGGCCGTTCTCGCCGACCTTCTCGGGGACGGCGGCGCCGGCCGCCAGCAGCAGGCGCACGATCTCGGCGTAGGGCTCCTTGGGGATCTCGTCGACGATCTGCATGGTCGGGCCGCCTTCGGGGTCGTTGCAATGGCGCGAGCCGTGCAGCGCGGCGCCCATCGCGCTGCCTCCGTTGCGGAAGGTCAGAGCGGCACCGCGATCCACGAGTTCGCGGGTCATCTGCACGCGGCCGCGCCAGACCGCGTGTCCAAGCGGGATTTCATCGCTGTCCGGATCACCGTCGATGCGCGCGCCGGCGTCGAGCAGTCGGCGCATGGCCTCGAGGTGGCCGCCCTGGACGGCCAAGGCCAGCATCTCGTCGAGCAGGGAGAGGCTCACGTCATGCGGCGCCCGGCCGTCCGCGTCCGACAGGTAGCTGCCGATCGCCCGGTCCTCGGCCGTGACCGACGCCTCGTCGGCTCCCCGTTCGCGCAGCAGTTCGGCGACGCCGTGCTCGCCCCAGCGGACGGCGACCCGTAGCGCGGTGAGTCCGTGCTCATCGGGCGCTTCGATCGGGGCGCCGGCGTCGAGCAGCGCGGCTACCGTCCGGGGCGGGCGCCGCCG
Organism: Solirubrobacteraceae bacterium; assembly: GCA_035252415.1. Classification (GTDB taxonomy): domain Bacteria; phylum Actinomycetota; class Thermoleophilia; order Solirubrobacterales; family Solirubrobacteraceae; genus Palsa-465. Next base: position 5,033 of record DATFDC010000519.1, on the reverse strand, counting down.
CCAGACCGCCTGGTGCAGGTGGCCGGCGTCGGCACGCGCGCCGTGCGCGCAGAACATCTCGACCATCTCGGGGTTCGGGAAGTTCAGCGCCCGCCCGAGGTCGTAGTCGACGAAGTCCTGCATCGCGCCGGCCTCGATCACGAGCCTCGCGCACGTCGGGTCGGGGAACTCGCACGCGTGATACAGGATCTCGTTGCCGCCGTAGCCCTCGCGGTCGTCGGTCGGCTCGGCCCCCGCCTCGAGCAGCATGCGCGTCAGTTCGGGGTCGCCGGCGATCCCGGCCGCGCCATACAGCGCGACCTGGAGCCAGCGGTCCTGGTTGATGAACGACGCGTTCGGATCGGCGCCGGCGGCGAGCAGTCGGCGCACCACCTCGCGGATGCCCGGCGCCCGCTCGGGCTCTCCGCGCAGCAGCCTCGAGAAGCAGGCGTACAGGATCGGGGCCCAGCCGTTGGGCCCGGTTGGCTCGTTCACGGCCGTCGGCCTGGCGGCCAACCGCCGGGACACCTCGTCGGCCTCGCCGGTCGCGCACGCACAGGCCAGGTCGTGGCGGGCGAGCGCCGGGTCGGCGGCAAGCAGCGCCCGGGCTCGGCGCAGGTCGGCCGAGGTAGCCGAGGCGATCAGCGCGGCGGCGCGCTCGGAGGCGTCGAGCGTCAGGGCCTCGACGTGGAACTTCAGCCGGGGCCAGGAGCGGAATCCGTGCTCCCGCGCGATGGCCAGTTGGGCGGCGGCGAGCGAGGGAAATTCACCAGCCTTGCGCCGGCGCTTGGCCTCGTCGCGCAAATGGCGCAGGTCCGGACTGGGAGGCAGGGAACGCGGCTCGGACATGTCAGCTCCTTTCGGTCTCCGACGGGTCCGCACGCCGGGCCGAAAGTCACGTCCGACACCAGTCGCGCCAATCAGGAGTCACAGGTGGGCCTGAGGCCCTTTCCGCGGACCGGATGCGTCCTGCACGCGGTTCTGACAATACCCGACCCGGAGGTTCCGCTCGAACTGTTCGCCCCTTATCCTCGCTGGCTCGATGACCGGCGAGCGCCAGCACTACCAGGTGACGTTCGCGCTGCTGGCGATGGCCGCGGTGTCGTATGCGTTGCTGCAGTCGCTGGTGGCGCCGGCGCTGCCCGACATCCAGCACTCGCTGCATACCTCGGTCAACTCGGTCAGCTGGGTGCTGACCGCGTACCTGCTCAGTGCCTCGGTCGCCACGCCGCTGATCGGACGCCTCGGCGACATGTACGGCAAGGAGCGACTGCTGGTAGCCGTGCTCGTGCTGCTGTGCGTGGCGACAACCGTGTCCGCCCTGGCCACGTCGATGGCCGTGATGCTGATCGGGCGAGTCGTGCAGGGCGCTGCCGGCGGTGTCTTCCCGCTCGCCTTCGGGATCATCCGCGACGAGTTCCCCCGTGAGCGCGTGGCCGGCGCGGTCGGCGTGATGTCGGCGCTGGCCGGCGTGGGCGGCGGGGCCGGGGTCGTCCTGGCCGGACCGATCGTCCAGAACCTCTCGATCCACTGGCTGTTCTGGCTGCCGCTGGTCGTGCTCGTGCCGGCCACCGTGGCGATTCACCGGTTCGTGCCCGAATCGCCCGTGCGCGTGCCAGGCCGGATCAACTGGACCGGCGCCGCGTTGATGTCGGCCGGCCTGTCCGCCGTGCTGCTCGCGGTCAGCGAGGCGCCGGTGTGGGGATGGCTGTCGGCGCGGACCCTGCTCGTGCTGGGCGCCGGAATCGTCCTGCTCGTCGTGTGGGTGCGCAGCGAGTCGCGCAGCGACCATCCGCTGGTCGACATGCGGATGATGCGGATCCGCGGCGTGTGGACAACGAACGCAGTCGCCGCGCTGCTCGGCTTCGGCATGTACGCATCGTTCATCCTGCTGCCCGAGTTCGTCGAGACGCCGGTGCGGATCGGCTATGGCTTCGGGTCCTCGGTGACCGGAGCCGGCTTGTTTCTGGTCCCGTCCACGGTGGCCATGCTCCTCGCCGGGTCCCAGACGGGGAGGCTCGAGAAGCGCTTCGGGTCCAAGCCGCCGTTGCTCGCGGGCGCCGCCTTCACCACCGCGGCCTACGTCCTGCTGGCCGTCGCCCGGACCGAGCACTTCGAGATCTATGTCGCCGCGCTGCTGCTCGGCACCGGGATCGGGCTCGCGTTCGCCGCGATGGTGAACCTGATCATCGAGAACGTCGACCCGACCGAGACCGGCGTGGCCACCGGCATGAACACGGTCACGCGCACAGTGGGCGGCGCGTTCGGGGGCGCGATCACCGCGTCGATCCTGGCCGGGAGCGTCGGGATCACCGGCTATCCCTCCTCGCGCGGGTTCACGATCGCGTTCGCGTCGTGCGCGCTGGCCTTGGCGCTCGGCGTCGTGGTCGGGCTGGCGATCCCACCGCGACGGCCCGAGGACGCGTTCGCCGCCGAGGAGGAGAAGAGCGAAGTCCTCACGCTCGCCCGGTGACCCGCGAGCGCCTGCTGGTCAACTTCTTCTACTCCCATGCGGTGGGGCATGCGGTCGAGGCGCTGCACTACTGCCTGGGCCATCACACGGCCGCGCCCGACCGCGCCGTGTCGGTGGTCTTGAATGCGGCGACCGCGTGCGAGCTCGCTGAGTACTGCCCGTTCGTTGAGTGCTGGTATCCGATCGAGCACCCGTTCGTCGAGCCGGGGGTGGATTCGGTGCGGGCACTGGAGGGGGTCCCGCGGCGTTGGGACTGGATCGTCGACGACTTCCGGCGCCGGCAGGACTTCCAGCTGCGCGCGTTCCCGGGCATGCACGACTACTACGAGGCGAGCGATCGCCACCTGATCGCGGAGCGCGGGCGGACCGTCGTCGGCGACTGGGCGGCGGGTTATGTGCCGCGCTGCCGGTTGCGACTCGAGCTTCCGGCCGCTGCGCGTGACCGCGCGCTGCATTTGATGCGCGGCGGTGAGGGAGTGCCGTGGATCGCGGTCATGCCCGCGGGTTCCGGCTATCGCTCGCTGTATCCGTCGATCCGTTCATGGCGGCTGATCCTCGACGCGCTAATGGATCGACTCCCGGGCGCGCGATTCGCGCTGATCGGCAAGCTGCGCCGCGACGGGCGCACGGCGAGCACGCTGGCGCCCGGCGAGGTTGCCGACCTGCTTGCGCACCCGTCCCGGCCGCTCGACGGCTTCGATCTCGGGCTGACCGAACAACTGGCGATCGTCGAGGCCTGCGATGTGTTCGTCTCGCCGCACACCGGGTTCGGGATGGCGGCCCTCGCCGTCGGGACGCCATGGCTGACCATCTCGGGCGGGCGGTGGTTCGAGTACTACTTCAATCACGTCCCGTTCCGCTCGATCATCCCCGACGTCGAGCGCTATCCGGCGTTCACCCAGTTCGAGGAACCGCCGACGATCTCCGACGGCGACGACGGCCCGCGCACGCCGAGCATGACGCTGGCGCGGATCCAGGATGACCTCGACCGCATCGCGACCGCCGCCGCCGAACTGGTCGACGGGTCGGTTACATACGAGCGCGCGCTGGCTGAGTACTTCAACGCGCTGTTGGCCGCCCACCAGGGCGACGCCGGCCAGATCTGGTCGATCGACGGCGTGCACGCCGGTTACGTAGCGGCGGCCAGATAGCTCAGCGAGCAGTCAGCCGCGGTTTCGACAGGGTTGACCAAGTTTGTGGCAGTCGCTACGTTAGTTAATGGGGCCAGCCAAGGAAGGTGGAACTTGAGAGAGATGCAGACGAGCCATGTGGTGGCTGATGTGACCGCAGCCGGAGGACGACGCCGGGGTGCGCCGTCCCGTTCGTCATCCGCGACCGCACACGGGGCGCGCCGCGTCAGCCGCGCGGGCCGTGCGTATCCATTGGGGCCGGCGCGCTTCGTCACCGGCGTGGCCGTGATCGTCGCGCTGGCCACGGCCGCATTCGGGATCGAGGCATACGTCCGGGCCGGACACCAGCAGACGCGGATCAACGCACTGCAGGCCGACCTGACCGAGTTGCAGCAACGGATGACCGCCGACGAGCACGGGGTGGCCGGCATGCGCCGGCACGTGCGCAGCGTCGCGGCGCAGGTCAGCGGTGCGCACCGCGCGGTGACTCGCCTGCGCTGGGCGCTCCAGAGCGTTCCCAGCGAGGCGCAGGTGGCCGGCGTGCGAAACGAATTCGCCGCATACGCGGGCTGCATCCCACAACTCCAGAGGGAAATCGCCGGGCTGGGTGTCAGTTGGAGAGTCAACCCGACCAAGAACTCGATCGACTTCTTCAAGCTGTCCACCAGTGCTCCGATCTCGGCATCGTGCGCGAGCGCTCTGACCGGCCGGTAGCACTTGCGGGATCATCGGGCGAGATCGTCGCGCGGGGGCGCGGTGCGCGCTGGCCGTGGCTGATCGTCGTGATCGCGGTTGGGGCGGCAAATGCCGCCCCGTACGCATCGTTGGTGAACCACCCCGTCAGGGCGATCGTCGCCCTCGCGGTCGGACTCGGGTTCTCCATACTGCGCATGAAGCCGGTGGCGATCGCGGCGTTCGCGGCCGGGATCGTGGCGTTCGCGCTGGCCCTCCACCCGGTTCTCGCCGGCGTGGGACTGGGAGTCGGTGCGTTCGTGCTCCTGATCGCCCTGTTCTTCACGATCTCGACCGTGCTTCACGCGCGCCAGCGCCACAGGCAACGTGCATAACTCGACATTCGGGGCGCGCGTCGGTGACCGTGCCGTGCTGTGCACGAATAGCGTGCACAGCACGTTACGTTGCGCGGTTCACTCGCCGCGTGACGCGCTATGCACGCGGGTGGGAGCCGCGGTGCGCCGTCAGCGCTCCGGAGGCGGTGCGCAGCAATACGCGCTCGGCCTCGCGGGGGCGCATCGCGCCGGTGCTCACCTGAGCGCTGGCAGCGTGAATCAGGTCGGTGATCACGCCGATCGTCCACTCGACGGGTAGCTCGGGGTCGAACTCGCCGCTGCGCCGGCCGCGGCGGATCAGCGAGCGGATCGGCGCGAGCGCCGGCCCAAGCCGGCGCCGCAACTCGGAGCGGGGCAGCCGGCGGGGGTTGACGATGACCAGCC
>DATFDC010000518.1:0-6465 GCA_035252415.1 Solirubrobacteraceae bacterium | reverse complement strand
CGCCCGATCGGCCACGGCCATGACCAGCGCCCCGACGACCAGGCCGGCGGCGACCGTCGGGGGCGTGCCGAAGCGCCGCTCGATCGGGCGCTCGAAGCGGTAGCCGACGAACGCCGGGGGCGCGAAGGACAGCCCGATCTGCCACAGCCGGCGCAGACTCAGCCCGCGCACGGCGTCGTTGACCTCCCGCCGCAGGCTGATCAGCAGCGCCGCGGCGGTCCCGGTGTGGAGCGCCACCTCGAAGGACTTACGCAGCTCGTCGTCGAGGTGGCGGTGGTCCCAACCGGCCAGCCACGGCACCACCGCGATGTGGCCGGAGGAGGAGATCGGCAACAGCTCGGCCGGTCCGTGCAGCGCGCCGAGCGCGATCGCCTGCCACAGCGGGAACTCGGCCGGTTGATCGTCGGCGGAAGGCGAAGCGGCGTGCGCGGGGAGATCCTCGACCGTGCCGACCGCGCGGAGCAACGCTTTAGGCCACAGCCGTCGGATCGCCGCGCCGGTTTCGCGCGATGCGAACGACCATGTAGGCGATCACGGCCAGCAACAGCGCGGCGGCGACGTAGTCGACGTACTCGAGATTGCGTCGCCAGCTCTCCCAGCTCGACCCGACCGCGTTGCCGAGCACGGCGAGCGCGCTGATCCAGACGATCGAGCCGACGGTGGCGAACGCGACGAACCGGCCGTAGCCCATCCGGGCCACGCCGGCCGCGTAGGGGAACGCCGCGCGCGCGAACGGGATGCATCGGGAGACGAAGATCATCGGCGCGCCGAAGCGCTCGAACCAGCGGTGGGCACGGTCCAGCCGGCTCTTGGAGATGTGCAGCTTGTTGCCGTGCCGCTCGACCAACTCCTCCCGGCCCCAGTAGCCGATCCCGTAGGCGATCGACGCGCCGATCATGTCCCCGAGCACGCCGAACACGATGATCCAGAGCAGCGACAGGTTCCCCTGGTAGACATCGAAGCCGGCAAACAGCATCGTCGGCTCGGACCCCGGCAGGCCGACCACGCCGGAGGACAGTGTCATGGCAGCCACGCCCGCGAGACCGACATCACGGATGATGTGCGTGGCCAGCGTGACGAGCGAATCGGTGACCGAGGCAAGGGCGATCAACACCGCGGGCAAGCGTAGCGACCGGGGCGAAACCGGCGATCTGGCGAAAATGAGCGTTTACTCACGGTCCACATGAGGATCTGGGTCGACCTGACCAACTCCCCGCACGTGCTGGTCATGCGGCCGATCATCGACAAGCTCCGCGAGCGCGGGCACGAGGTCGAGGTCACCGCGCGCGACTTCGCGCAGACCCTCGGGTTGTGCGAGCGCCTGGGGATCGCCCACACGGCGATCGGCCGCCACCGCGGGGGTCGGATCGGGGCCAAGGCGCGAGGTCTCGCCGAGCGGTCCTACGCACTCACGAAATGGGCACGCGGCCGGCGCTTCGACCGAGCGCTCGGCCACGGCTCCAACGACATCACGATCGCCGCCGCGCTGCTGCGCATCCCGTCGGCCACGATGTTCGACTACGAGTGGGCGACGGTGCAGCACAACATCAACTGCCGGCTCGCCCAGACCGTGGTGGTCCCCGATTCGATCCCGCCCGAACGCCTGTATCGGTACGGGGCGCGCGGCAAGATCCGGGCATATCCGGGGCTCAAGGAGGAGTACTACCTGTCGGACTTCGAGCCCGATCCGGCCGTCCTGACGGAACTCGGCCTCGACCCGGACAAGTCAATCGCGGTGGTCCGCACGCCGCCTGCGGTCTCGCTCTACCACCGCTTCGAGAACGACGTGTTCGCCGGCGTGCTCACGCGACTCGCCGAGGTGCAGACGGTCGTGCTCCCCCGCACGCCCGAGCAACGCGCCGAGCTTGACCGCAATGGGAGCTTCATCGTTCCCGAGCGCGCGATCGACGCCCAGTCGCTGGTCGCCTACGCCGACGTCGTGGTGTCCGCCGGGGGCACCATGAACCGCGAGGCGGTGGCGCTCGGGACTCCGGTCTACACGGTGTTCGAAGGCCGCCCGGGAGCGGTCGACGAGCGATTGATCGCCGAGGGCCGGCTGCGGCGGCTGATCAGTCCCGACCAGCTCGAGATCGCTCCCCGACCGTCCTGCCGCGAAACGAACGCCCGCGTGCGTCGCGACCCCGGCGTGCTTGTCGAGAAGCTGATCGGGCCGCAACCTTGAGCCGCCGGGGCGTGTTAGGGTCCGCAACCGGTCTGAGGAGGTCGTCCGTGTCTGGATCCATGCCCAAACTTCGCCTGTCGCTCGTCGTCATCGTCCTCGCCTGCATCGCGGCGCTGACGCCGGCAGCCGCTCAGGCCGCCCCGATCGGTGCCTTCACCACCAAGGGCGCCTGGACGTTCGTCTCGCGGCCCGACATCCACCCGCCGAAGCTCACCACCGACCAGAAGACCCAGCGCGGCCTCGCGCCCGGTTACTTCATGACCGGCGTGTTCAAGAACCTCACGCAGAACAAGCCGATGGTCGGTCAGAGCGGGCCGCTGATCCTCGATCGCAACCTCCAGCCGGTCTGGTTCCGCAACGTCGGCCCGAACGCGCTGGCGGCGAACCTCAGCGTGCAGACCTACAACGGCAAGCCCGCCCTCGCCTGGTGGCAGGGCACGGTCTCGAGCAGCGGCGCGACCACGAGCGGCAAGGTCGTGGTCGTCGACCAGCACTACAAGCAGCTCGCCAGCCTGACCGGCAAGGACGGCTGGGTGATCAGCGAGCACGAGTTGGTGGTCAGCGGCCACCACGCGTGGGTGACCGCGTACAAGACCGTCCCGATGGACCTCAGGCCCTACGGCGGCTTGGCCAACGGCGCCGTGCTCGACTCCGCGGTGCAGGAGTACGACCTGCCGACCGGGCAGCTCATGTACACGTGGGACGCGCTCAACCCCGGCGGCACGCCCAACATCCCGCTGTCGCAGTCTGAGCAGAAGGCGTTCCCGGGGATCCCGTGGGACGCCTACCACATCAACGCGATCCAGCTGACCGGCCACGAGACCTTCCTGGTGTCGATGCGCAACACCTGGTCGGCCTACCTGGTCAACCGGCTCACGAACGGCATCGAGTGGACCGTGAGCGGCAACCCCAAGACCAGCACGTTCGCGCTGCCCGCGAACGCCCAGTTCCACTGGCAGCATGACGTGCAGCTGCACCACGGCAACGTGCTCAGCATGTTCGACGACGCCTGCTGCGGCTTTGACAGCATCGCCGGCGGCCACGTGAAGTTCGGCAAGCCGAGTGGCCCCTCGCGCGGGCTGGTCATCAACCTCGACCTGACCAAGCACACCGGCAGCCTGGCCGGCCAGTACATCCGGGCCAAGAACTTCAACGCGGCCTTCCTCGGCAGCGCGCAGCTCCTGCCCGGGGGCAACGTGATGCTCGGCTGGGGCTCGACGCCGTTCTTCTCCGAGGTCAACAGCAAGAACAAGGTGCTGTTCGACGCGATGTGGCCCGTGCCCGATCTCAACTACCGGACCTATGTCCAGCGCTGGACGGGGATTCCGTTCTACCCGCCGAGCGGCGGGGTTCGCAACAATCACGGCAAGACCACCGTGTACGCGAGCTGGGACGGCGATACCCAGGTGGTCAGCTGGAGGGTCCTGGCCGGTTCGAGCGCCAAGAGCCTGAAGGCGGTCGCGAGCAAGACGAAGACCGGCTTTGAGACGACGATCCCGCTTACGAGCTCCGCAAAGGTGTACGAGGTTCAGGCGCTCAACTCCCGTCACCGCGTGCTTGGGACCTCCAAGCCGTTCCCGACGAAGAGCTCGTCGAACTCGGGCCTCCCGCAGGGGTACTAGCGGCTCAGCCTGCGCGGCGAGGGCGATCGCGCTGGCGGTCGCCCTGTGCCTCGTCGTGGCCGCCCCCGCGGGCGCGAAAGCCAAGACCAAGCCTCCGGCCAATCCGAAGCCGCCGGCCGGGCCGCCGCCCGTGTACGTGTTCCCGGCCCCGAACACCGGGTTCGCGTCGCCCACGACCCAGATCGCGTTCCGCGGCGTGTCCGCGGGGCAACTGGGTCAGGTATCGGTTACCGGGTCCTCGAGCGGAGCGCATGACGGCACCGTGGAGGGTGACTCCGACGGCCGCGGCGGGAGCTTCGTCCCGTCCACCCCGTTCGCCCCCGGGGAGACGGTGACGGTCAGCACGTCGCTCAACCTCGAGGGCTCGCACAGCGGCAGCTACCAGTTCCGGGTCGCGAGGCCAGCCGGGCCGGTCCCGTTCGAGCATCGGCCCGCCGCTCCCCGGGTCACCGGGGACGTGTGGTACTTCCGCTCCCGCCCGGATCTCACCCCGGCCGCGGTCACGATCACCAAGCGCGATCCGACCGCCCCGGGCGACATCTTCGTGGCGCCCCAGGTCGGCCCGCTCCAGCAGGGCCCCGAGATCATCGGGCCGAACGGCGGGCTGATCTGGTTCAGCCCCGTGCCCCACGACTACGCGGCGACCGACTTCCGGGTCCAGTCCTACCAGGGACGCCCGGTGCTCACCTGGTGGCAAGGCAACGAGAGCGCCGGCGTCGGGAGCGGCCAGGACATCATCATGAACAGCTCCTACGAGGTCGTGAAGACCGTCTCAGCCGCCAACGGGCTGTCCGCCGACCTGCACGAGTTCCAGCTGACCCCGTACGGGACGGCGCTGATCACCGCCGAGTATCCGGTGTACGCCAACGCCACCGCGGCGAGCGGGGTGGCCAACGAGGTCGTGCTCGATTCGGTCGTCCAGGAGATCGACGTCCCGACCGGACTGGTCGAGTTCGAATGGCACAGCCTCGACCACGTCGGCGTCACGGACGGCTACACGAAGCCCCCGAACGCGCCCAAGAAGAAGGGAAAGAAGCCGCTGCCCAACTTCGCGTGGGACCCCTACGACTATTTCCATCTGAATTCCATCGGCCTCGACCGCGACGGCAACCTCGTGATCTCCGCGCGCAACACGTGGGGCGTCTACAAGATCGATCACCACACCGGCGCGGTCATCTGGACCCTGGGGGGCAAGCACTCGAGCTTCAGGCTCGCGGCGGGCGCCTCGTTCGCCTTCCAGCACGATGTCCGCGTGCGCGCCCGCGGCGATCAGATCCTGTCGATGTTCGACGACGGCGCCGGGCCTCCGTACGTCCACTCGCAGTCGCGCGCGCTCGAGCTGCGCCTGAACCTCAAGCGCAGGACCGCGACGGTGGTCACCCAGCGCGTGCACTCCCCGCCGCTGCTCGCGAGCTTCGAGGGCGACGACCAGCAGCTCGCGGGCGCCGACAACTTCGTCGGCTGGGGCCAGCAGCCGTACTTCAGCCAGTTCAACGCCAAGGGCAAGCTCGTGTTCGACGGTCGGTTCGTCGGCTCGAACCTCACCTACCGCGCGTATCGCTTCGCCTGGAACGGCACGCCCTCGGCGCCGCCGGCGTTCGCGGTCTCCCGCCACGGCGCCAAGATGACCGTGTACGCGAGCTGGAACGGCGCCACGAACGTGGCCGGCTGGCGTGTCTTCGGGGGCAGCCGACCGAGCAAGATGCCGGCAGTGGCGACGGCCCCGAAGCACGGGTTCGAAACCGCGATCAACGCGCGCGCCTGGCGCTACGTCGCGGTCGAGGCCCTCGATGCCAAGGGGCATGCGCTGGCACGCTCGCCGGTCCAGGGCCCCGGCGGCTAACCCGTTCTTAAGCGGGATCCTCACTAGAATCCCCGCCGCATGCGGCGGCGGATCAGATCCGCGGCCTTTCCCGTTCACCGCCATTCGGTGCCCCAGCTGCTCGTGGACGGGATCCTGGTCGCGCTCGCTTACTACCTTGCCTTCCGGCTCCGGTTCACCGACGGGCTCGGCGGGGCCAATGATCGCTATGGGGACCTGCTCACCCACACGATCTACTGGGTCGTCCCGGTCTCGCTGATCACCCTGGCCCTGTTCGGCCAGTACCAGCGGCTGTGGACGTTCGTGGGCCAGCGCGACTACGAGGCGGTGGTCAAGGGCCTGGTCGTGGCCACGCTGGTGATCGTGGGCGCGATCGCGTTCCTGCATCCGGTGACTTTCACCTTCGACTTCCAGACCACCCCGGTCAACCTCCCCGGGAGCGTGATCGCGCTGTTCTTCCTGCTCGCGGCGGCCTTCCTGATCGGCGCGCGGTTCCTCGTACACCTGGTGGTCGAGGGTCGCGTGCAGAGCATCCGCTCCGCCAAGGGGGCGCGCGACGTCCTGATCGTGGGCGGGGGCGACGGCGGGCGCCTGGTGGTTCGCGAGCTGATCCGCAACCGGCAGTTGCGCCTGCGCCCGGTCGGGTTCGTGGACGACGACCCGCGCAAGCTGGGGATGAAGGATGAGCACGGGCTCAAGGTGCTCGGCACCACCGAGTCCGAGGATCTGGCCCGCGTGCTGGACGAGGTCGAGCCCGAGGAGGTCCTGATCGCGATCCCGTCCGCCCCGGGCACCCTCCGCGCCCGCGTGGTCGCCGCCTGCCGGCAGCGCGGCATCCA
>DATFDC010000517.1:0-3339 GCA_035252415.1 Solirubrobacteraceae bacterium | reverse complement strand
GCCCGGGACCTGCGCGAGCGCGCGGACGAGCGCGACGCGCTCAGCCGGGCGCGCATCCACATGCAGCGCCTGCGCGCGGCCGCGCAGGAGGGCGGACCGGTGGAGATCGCGTGGCGCGCGGTGGGCGCCGCCGAGCTGGCCCGGGCGCGAGGTCGCAGCGATCCCAAGCTGTGGCGGACGGCGGCCAAGGCGTGGGACACGATGTCGCGCCCGTGGCAGCAGGGAGTCGCGCTGTGGCGCGGCACCGAGGCGTACATCGATGCCGGTGAGCGGGATGCGGCGGCCGAGACGGCGCAGGCCACGCTTGAGATCGCCCGTCGTCTCGATGCCGGATGGCTGATCGAGGAGATGACCACGCTGGCGCAGCGTGCGCGGCTCGACGTGGGTGAGACGGTCGGCGAGCCCGCGGGCGCGGACTCAAACGGCGCCGGCTCGCGCTCGGGCTCGGGCTCGGACGCGGCCTCGGGTTCGGGCGAGGATCCCTTCGGTCTCACCTCTCGTGAACGTCAGGTGCTGGCTCTCCTGGCCGAGGGCGCGACCAACCGCCAGATCGGGGCCGCGCTGTTCATGGCCGAGAAGACGGCCAGCGTGCACGTCTCGCGGATCCTCAGCAAGCTTGGCGTGCGAAGCCGTACCCAGGCTGCGGCTGTGGCGCACCGGCTGCATCTGGGCTGACCAGCTCGAGTTTCGGAGCCGGGGCTTCGACGGACACGATCTCGAGCAGTGCCTCGACGACCGTGGGGTCGAGTTGCGTGCCGGCCGCGGAGCGCAGCTCAGCTTCCGCGACGTCGTAGGCCAGGGCCTTGCGGTATGGGCGGTCGGTGCGCATCGCGTTCCAGGTGTCGCAGCAGGAGATGATCCGGGCCTCGATCGGGATCTGCTCACCGACCAGCCCGTCGGGATATCCGCCGCCGTCCCAGCGCTCGTGATGGGAGCGCACGATCGACCCGACCTGACGCATGAACCCGCCGACGCGGTCGAGCATCTTCTGTCCCTCGAGGGTGTGGGTCTTGACGATCGTCCACTCGTGTGGATCGAGCTTGCCGGGCTTGTTGATGATCTCCTTGGGGATGGCGATCTTGCCCACGTCGTGCAGCAGCGCGGCGAACTCGAGGTTGCGCCGGCGCTCGGCGCTGAGGTCCAGGTGCTCGGCCAGGTCGAGCGTGAGCGCGACGACGCTCTTGCAGTGCTCCCCGGTGTAGCCGTCGTCGGCTTCGATGACGTCGCCGAGGACCAGCGCGGTGCCGCGGTAGGCGCTCGAGAGCTCGAGCATGCTCTCGAGCCGCCGGCGCCGCTCCCCGGCGAACACGGCGAGCAGGCCGAGCAACGGCACCATCGCCAGGGCGGCCAGTGGCGTGTTGTGGACGCTCTCGGCCGCGAGCAGGCCCGGCGCTGACAGTGCGGCGTCGACGCCGTAGATCCAACTCGCGCGCAGTAGTGACGAAAGCTCGCCGTCACGGCAGATCGCCACGTGCAGGGCTCCGGCGGCCAGGTCCACGACGAATTGCGCCATGAGGGCGGCCACGAGGAGGATGGGGCCCGCATGCTGGGGCGTCGTTTGCGCGATGGCCAGCACGGCCACCGGGCCAATCGAGAACCAGGAGTTCGGGACCGAGAGAAGGAGGCGGCCCGGAGGTGTCTTTCGCCTGATCGTGTCGGGAAGCCCGGCGAGCACCCACGCCAGCATCACGGCGATCGGAACGAGCGCCTCGGGCACGGCGAACACCAACGGCACGAAGGCCAGCTGCGTGGGAACGGTGTAGCCGAGCGGGGTGTCGAAATGCACCCGCATGGAGACGGCGAGAACCACCAGGCACACGACCGCCGGAACGATCGGGAACGAGCCGGGGTCCCGGATCAGCCATAGGCCGGCAATCGCGGCGACGAATCCCGCGGCCGCCAGCAGGGTGGCAAGGAGCTCCGACCGCGACATCCGGTATCCGGGGCGTCGCAGCGTCTCCTCGAGCAGCTCTTGATCTTCCAGGGTCGGCTCGATCGACATGTCCAGGAATGTGATCGGCCGCGCGCGCGTAAGGCTTGACGCCGCCAGCGGGCGGTGGACAGGCTTGGACGCGGGTCAGACGGGTGTCCAGGCGATGTGCGACCGCTCAAGGGTCCGGGTGAGCTGACGATCATCCCCTTGTCAAATCCGCTGAAAAGGGCAAACCCGGCGCGAGCCGGGGACGCAAAGCCAGGGGTCTCGTGGATGGTCGCGAGATAGCTCGGCCGCCAGCACCACCACGGAAGGTATGTGCTGTATGAATTACCGGAACATCACTCGTCGCGCGGCCGGGCTGGCCGTGTTGTTCGCGGCGGTGGCCGGCGGCTCTGCTCAGGCAGCGACGCCGCCGGTGAAGGCATCCGCGTGTAGTGAGCCCAGCTACACGTTCTCGCAGCCGTTCTCGTCGGTCCGCGACTCGAACTGGTACACGCTGGCCCCCGGGCAGAGCATGAACTCGTTCGACGGGACCGGCTGGACCCTCAGCGGGGGCGCCAAGCTCGTCACCACGACCTTGGCCGACGGCACGACGGGCACGGTCCTGGACCTGCCCACCGGCGCCACGGCGGTCAGCCCGCCGATGTGCGTCAGCGCGGCCTACCCGAACGCGCGCGCTCAGGTCCGCGACCTGGTCGGCGCGCCCAGCATCCACCTGTTCGTGCAGTACACGAACACCAAGAGCTGGGAGAATCCGGCCGCCGCGGGGGTGTTCGCGGGCCAGACCCAGTGGGTCAACTCGCAGCCGTTGTCTCTCCACCCTGGCAACCTCTACGGTTGGCAGCAGGAGGTCTTCACGCTGACGGGTGGCACCAAGGGCACCACCGACGCGCAGGTCTACAACTTCTACGTAGACCCGCACTGCTTCAGGTAGATGAACGGGGTTGAGTGGGCGCGCCACCGGGGGCGCGCCCGCTCACCCGTCGTCGATCGCTGGGAGACCCACTAGGTCCGGGCGAGTTTCTTGCCCGGGTTGAGCAGGTCCTTGGGATCGAATGCGCGCTTGACCGCCTCGTGCAGGGCGATCGCGCTTGGCGCCCATTGACGCGCGAGCTGGCCGTTCTTCACCAGCCCGACGCCATGCTCTCCGGAGATCGAGCCGCCCAGCTCGACGGCGAGCGCGAACAGCTCGTGGGCCGCCTCCTCGGCGCGCTCCAGCTCGGCTGGCTGATCCAGGTCGATCATGAACGTGGAATGGAGGTTGCCGTCGCCGGCGTGCCCCCAGCTGCACGTCTCGAGATCGTGCCGGCGGCCGATCTCGACGGTTCGGGTGATCGCCTCGTTCAGGCGATCGACGGGAATCACGATGTCCTCGCTGACCTTCCCGCCGCGCTGGGCGGTCA
>DATFDC010000516.1:0-8283 GCA_035252415.1 Solirubrobacteraceae bacterium | reverse complement strand
TAATCATCAAGCCAGCCGATCACGGTCTCGGGGCCGAGGCGGATCCCGAGCTCCTCGTCGAGCTCACGAAGTCCGGCCTTAAGCGGTGTCTCGCCATTTTCGACCCGGCCACCGGGGAGTGCCCATTGGCCGGCATGCCGCCTCATGTCGGCGGCGCGCTGGCAGAGCAGAAACGCCGCCCCGCCGGGCGGGCCCACCGTGGCTCCGGCATGACGGCGGGGATCGCTATCCACCAGGACCACCGCCACGGCAGCATGTCGTCGCCCGTTCAGCGGCTTTTCGCGGCGCCGGTGAGCCTCCAGGTTGGTTGTGAGCGCAGCGCGCAGGCGTTCGTCGAACCGGATCGTCGGATACTACGGTGTGTCGTGAGCGATCCTCTTGACCGAGATACCGCGCTGCTCGAGCAGCTCCTGGGTGACGTGCTCGAGGAGCAGGAGGGGCGTGCGTTCAGAGACCGGCTGTTCTGGCTGCGCGCCACGGCGGCGCGGGTGCGCGGTGGCGACGAGAAGGCGGCCGGTGCGCTGGTCGATTTCGTTCGGGGTCAACACACCAGCGCGCTCGAGCCGTTTGTGCGGGCCTGCTCGATCCAGCTTCAGCTGGCCAACATCGCCGAGGAGCTCGAGCGGCTGCGTCGCCGGCGCCACTACGACTCCGATTCGAGGGCGCCCCAGCGCGAGTCGCTGGCCTCGGCCGCCGGGGTGAGCGTGCAGCACCCGCCCGCGGAAGTCGCGGACATGCTGCGCCGGCTGGATGTCCGGCTCACCATGACCGCGCATCCGACCGAGGCGACGCGCCGCTCGGTGTTCAACCATCAGCAGTCGGTGTGGCGGGCGATGGAGCGTCTGGACGATCCCCGCCTCGGCCGGGCCGGGCGGCGCGCGCTCGAGGCCGAGCTTCGGGAGGTGCTGACGATCTGGTGGCAGACCGACGCGATCCGGCGCGTGCGTCCATTGGTCGAGGACGAGGTACGGCGGATCTTGTTCTTCTTCGAGGCCGTGCTGTTCGACGCGGTGCCCGCGCTGGAGGCCGAGGTGTCGCGGTGCTTCGAGCGGCCGTGGCCACCCGCGGTCCCGATGGTGCGCTTCGGCAGCTGGGCCGGCGGGGACATGGACGGAAACCCCGAGGTCACGCCCGACTCGGTGCGCCGCACGCTTGCCCTGCACCGGACGACCGCGCTGCGCCTGCTGCGGACGCGAGTGGAGAGGCTCGCGGAGGAGTGCTCGCAGGCCGAGGAGCGCTTGTTCGTCTCGCCGGCGCTCGAGGCCTCGCTCGAGGCGGAGGCGGCCGAGATGCCCGAGGTCGCGGCCCGGCGCCCGAACAACGAGCGAGAGCCATTCCGGCGAAAGCTCTCGTTCATGGCGGCGCGGCTCGACGGCGCGCTTCGCGGTCTGCCCCACGGCTATGGCTCGTCGCTTGAGCTCGAGTCCGATCTCGAGTTGCTCCGAGAGTCTTCGAGCTCGCGGCGGGTCGCCGACGGCGCGCTGGCTCGGTTGCTCTGCCAGGTGCGGACGTTCGGGTTCCATCTGGCCGCGCTCGACGTGAGGCTGTCGTCGCACGATCTGCGCGCGGCGGTCGAGCGGGTGGCGCCCGGGTTCGCCGCGGCCGACGAGGGTGGACGCGCGGTCATGCTCGAGGCGGTGGCTCTGCAGACCGGGGTGCAATCCGAGCCGCCGGACGTGTTCGGCGAGATCGGCGCCGGTCTGCGCGAGCACGGCTCGAGTGCACTCGGCAGCGTGATCATCTCGATGGTCGAGCGTCCCAGCGACGTGCTGGCGGCGGTCGTCCTGATGCGCCGGGCCGGGATCGGCACGGGTGAGACGCCGACGCTGCCGCTCGTGCCGCTGTTCGAGACCGTCGACGACCTGGCCCGGGCGCAGACGACGATGGCCGCGCTGTACGAGCATCCGATCTACGCCGTGCAGCTGACCGCCTGTTTTGGCCGTCAGGAGATCATGCTCGGGTACTCGGACTCGGCCAAGGACGGTGGTTTCCTGGCCAGCCAGTGGGAGCTCTACTCGGCGCAGGAACGGCTCTTGAGCGACGCCGATGCGCGCGGGATCGACCTGCGCTTCTTCCACGGCCGCGGGGGCTCGACGTCGCGAGGCGGAGCGCGGACGCATCGCGCGATCCTGGCGCAGCCGCCGGGGTCGATCCGCGGCCGGATGAGGATCACCGAGCAGGGGGAGGTCATCTCCCAGCGCTACTCGCACGCGGAGTTGTCGCTGCGCTCACTCGAGCAGACGCTGTCCGCGGTCATCCTGGCCACGCTGTCGCACGAGCGCGAGGTGCCCGACGGTTACCGCGTAGAGGCGCAGCGCTTCGCGGACCGCTCGCGCGCCGTCTATCGGGCTTTGATCTACGAGGACCCGCGGTTCGAGGCGTTTCTGGCCCGCGCGTCGCCGCTAGATGCGCTCACCCAGCTGAACATCGGCTCCCGGCCGGCCTCGCGGTCGGGCGCGTGGACGGTCGACGAGCTGCGCGCGATCCCATGGGTGTTCGCGTGGATGCAGAATCGGATGCTGCTGCCCGCCTGGTACGGAGCCGGCACCGCGCTCGAAGAGGGCGACCGCGGGCTTCAGCGGGAGATGATCGCGCGCTGGCCGTTCTTCGCCATGCTGTGCTCGACGCTCGAGATGTCGCTGTTCAAGACCGACCTCGGCGTCGCCGAGCGCTACCTCGACCTGCTCGGCGACGACCCGGCGCGCGAGCTGTGGGAGCCGATCCGCGCCGAGCACGATCGGGTCGTTCGGGCCGTGCTCGAGATCTCCGGCACCGACACGCTGCTCCAGGCCGCCCCGGCGCTGATGGCGCGGCTCTCGCACCGCAACCCGTGGACCGACCCGCTGTCGCACATGCAGATCGATCTGCTGCGGCGCGCCCGCGCGGGCGACCACGACGCCGAGCGGCCGCTGCTGTTGACGATCAACGGGATCGCGGCCGGGATGCGCAACACGGGATAGCCTGGCGTATGTGAGCGAGGTTTCTGGCACAGGCGCCGCGCCCCCCGCCGCGGGGCCGTACCTGCAGACGGTCTCGGGGCGCTGGGTCAACCCGTTCGACCCGGATCCCGCGCAACTCGACGCGGGTGACATCGCGCGTGCGCTGGGCAACCTCTGCCGGTTCGGCGGCCACAGCCGCGTGTTCTATTCGGTCGCGCAGCATTGTGTGATCGTGTCGCTGGTCGTCGAGGAGCGAGGCGGTGACGTCGAGGACGCCTTCGCGGCGCTCATGCACGACGCCGGCGAGGCCTATCTGGGCGACATGCCGCATCCGCTCAAGCACCGCAGCGCGCTGGGTGCCGCGTTCCGTGACGCCGAGGGCCGGCTCGAGGAGGCGATCCGCGACCGGTTCGGGATCAAGGCGGACGTCCCTGAGATCAAGGCGATCGACCGCGCGCTGCTGGCCACCGAACGGCGCGCGTTCAGCGCCGAGATCTGGCACTGGCCCGAGCTCGAGGACGTCGAGCCGCTCGAGATCGAGCTCGCCCCATGGTCGCCGGACCGGGCCGCGGACGAGTTCGCCAGGCGCTACGCCGAGCTCGAAGCGCGGCGCTGAGCGTTTTTCTGGATTTGTCGATCGAGCCGGGGACCGAGGAGGGGTGGCTGGTCCTCGACGCAGCGGTGCGCAGTGCGCGCGAGCGGCTCGGCGCCGGACTGTTGTCGGCCTACGCGATCGGCAGCCTGGCCCACGGTGGGTTCAGCCCTGCGGTCAGCGACATCGACCTTGCCCTGCTCACCGACGAGCGACCCGATCGCGATGTTCTTTCGATCGTCTCGATGGTCGCCGCCGACGTCAGGGCGACCGGCCACGCGCTGGCGGACCGGCTGTCGATCTTCCACGCTCCGTGGGTCGCGTTCCGCGATCCGCCGCCCGATGCGCGGTTTCCCCCGATCGACCGCTACGACCTGGTGGTTTTCGGAGTTCTGGTCTACGGGATCGACCAGCGCGCGGTGTACGGGGCCGCGCCCGGTGTTGAGGAGATCCGGGAGCAGGCCGTGGCGCATGCGCTGGAACACGTGAGCGCGGCGCAGCTCGCGGCCGATCTGCGCCGGCTCGAGGACGGCGGTGTGACCGTTCACGACGCGACCAAGATCGTGCTGTGGCCGGTTCGCCTGCAGCACGTGTGCGACACCGGTCAGGCCACCGGCAACGCTGCCGCCGTGGAGCACTACGTCCGGCTGGAGGGCGCGCGCCACCGATCGCTGGTGCGCGAGGCGCTCGGCTGGCGCGAGCGCGGGGCGGTGCCGGATGGCCGCGCCGCTCTTCGTCGCATCGTCGACGAGGTCCACGATCTGCATGCCGAGGTGCTTGGGCGCCTGGGCGATCGGTCAGACATGCCACGACACTCGGAGCTCGCGGCGCGTGGCCGGGAGCTCGGGAGCTCGGGAGCGAGCGGGCGGGCGGGGAAATCGCATTAGTGGCTAATATAAGCGCCTCATGCAGAGGGCCAGCACGGATCGTCGGAGCTCGCAGCTCGACGAGATCGCGGAGTCACTGCCGCAGCGGAGCGCCGCCCTTTCCCGGCTGTTCCTGACCCGGACCAGCGTGTGCGTGTCACGCACGGAGGTGGGGGTGCTGCGAGTGCTGCGTGGCGGCCCGCGGCGTATCACCGAACTGGCGGCCGAGGAGCGGGTCACCCAGCCGGCCATCACGCTGCTGGTCAACCGACTGGCCGAGCGCGGCTGGGTCGAGCGGGTCCCGGATCCGAGTGACGGCCGGGCCGTGCTGGTCAGCCTGACGGCGGGCGGCGACGAGGCGTTCGAGCGTCTGCGCGCCGAGTACCGGGCGCTCCTGCATGAGGAGATGGCGGCACTGGACGACAGCGAAGTGGCGACGCTAGCCGCTGCGGTGGAGATCCTCGACAAGCTGATCGACCGACTCAAGGAGCGCGAGACATGAAGTCAGACAACTACAAGTGGGTCGCGCTCTCGAACACCACGCTGGGGATCCTGATGGCGGTGATCAACCAGTCGATCGTGATCATCGCGCTGCCGGCGATCTTCCGCGGCATCCACCTGAACCCGCTGGTCCCATCGAACACGAGCTACCTGCTGTGGATGCTGCTCGGGTTCATGGTCGTGATGGCGGTGCTGGTGGTGAGCCTGGGCCGGGTGGGGGACATGTTCGGCCGGGTGCGGATGTACAACCTCGGCTTCGCGATCTTCACCGCGGGCTCGATCCTGCTGTCGGTGACCTGGCTGCAGGGGAGCGCGGGTGCGATGTGGATGATCGTGATGCGCGTGGTTCAGGGAATCGGCGCGGCGTTCCTGATGGCCAACTCATCGGCGATCCTGACCGATGCGTTCCCGGCCGAGGAGCGCGGGCTGGCGCTCGGGATCAACATGGTCGCGGCGATCGCGGGGTCGTTCATCGGGCTGGTTCTTGGGGGCGTGCTCGCACCCGTGGCGTGGCGGCTGGTGTTCCTGGTGTCGGTGCCGTTCGGGCTGTTCGGCACCGTGTGGGCCTATCTCAAGCTCGAGGATCGGGGGATCCGGACCCCGGCGAAGATCGATTGGTGGGGGAACATCACGTTCGGGCTCGGCCTGATCGCCGTGCTCGTCGGAATCACCTACGGGATCCTGCCCTACGGCGGGCACAACATGGGCTGGACCGCGCCGGGCGTGATCGCGTCGCTGGCCGGCGGGCTGGTGCTGCTGGGTGTGTTCGTGTGGGTTGAGCGCCACGTCGAGTCGCCGATGTTCCGATTGCAGCTATTTGGGATTCGCGCGTTCAGCGGCGGGAGCGTGGCCACGTTCCTGGCCGCGCTGTCACGCGGCGGGCTGATGTTCATGCTGATCCTGTGGCTGCAGGGGATCTGGCTGCCGCTGCACGGCTACAGCTTCGAGGACACCCCGCTGTGGGCGGGCATCTACATGCTGCCGCTGTCGGTTGGGTTCCTGGTCGCCGGGCCAATCAGTGGCAAGCTCTCCGATCACTTCGGGGCGCGCCCGTTCGCCACCGGCGGGATGATCGCCTCGGCCATCGGATTCCTGCTGCTGATCGCGCTCCCGATCGACTTCGCCTACTGGGAGTTCGGGGTCGTGATCTTCCTGATCGGCGCCGCGATGGGGCTGTTCGCCGCGCCCAACCTGACCGGGATCATGAACAGCCTGCCACCCGACCAGCGGGGATCAGGCGCCGGGATGGCCGCGACGTTCCAGAACTCGGCGTCGGTCCTTTCGATCGGCGTGTTCTTCAGCCTGATCATCGTGGGCCTCTCGTCGACGCTGCCGGCGGTCTTGTTCCACGGGCTCGCGTCGCACGGCGTGCCGCAGGGCGCCGCGGCGCAGGTCTCGCACCTGCCGCCGGTGGGAAGCCTGTTCGCCTCGTTCCTGGGCTACAACCCGGTCGGCACGCTTTTGTCGGGGACGCTTCCGCACCTGCCCCACGCCACCGCCGCCTACCTGACCGGCCACAAGTTCTTCCCGTCGCTGGTCGCCCAGCCGTTCGCCAGCGGGATCCACACCGTGTTCTACTTCGCGGCCGGGTGCTGCGTGGTGGCGGCGGTGGCGTCGTGGATGCGCGGCGGCAAGTACTACCACGTGGAAGAGCCCGTCGAGCCCGTCGAGACCAACGAGCTGGTCGAGGTCACCTGAGGCCCTGGGTCACGACCGCACACTCGGCCCGGCGTTTCGGTCGAGTGTGGGGTTGGACACGTTGGGGCGGTCAGCCGGCGAGCATCGAGACCAGCTCGGCGGCCGGGCGGATGTCGGTGATCCGCGCGACACTCTCGCCGGCGTAGAGCGGCGCGGTGTCGAGCCGGTGCGCGGGCCAGCCGGCCAGCGGTGCGGCCGGGCCGTAGAGCGGAACGCTCAGGTGTGCACTGCGAGCCAGCCGGTCGCCCACGCTCATCGGAAGGCGTGGACCGACCGGCGCGCTGAGCTGTTGCGCGGCTCGGACCAGCATCGGACCGCGATCGTCGCGCCGGAGCCATCGCTCGGTTGCCGCGTTGGGAACAACGCGGTGCGGGGCGGGCCAGCCGAAGCCGAACAGCCCGGTGAGGACGGTCCGATCGCTGTGGATCAGCCGCCGCTTGTACTCCGGGTGGGCGGCTGACTCCTCGCTGAGCAGGAAGCGGGTGCCGGACACCACTCCGGCCGCGCCGGCCTCGAGTGCCGTCCGGACATCGCCGGCGTCCGCCACGCCGCCGGCCAAGAGCACCGGAAAGTCGGGCAGGGCGGCGCGGACCTGCTCGAGCAGCCGGAACGCGGGGAGCGTCCCGCGCACGTGACCGCCGGCCTGAACTCCCTGCGCGATCACCGCATCGGCGCCGGCGACCCGGGCCGCGTGCGCCTCGGCGACCGAGCCGCACTGGTGAATCCACGGCTTGGCGGTGCGGCGCACCGGCGCGCCCCAGAACGTCACGACCGCGTCGGCCTCGGCCGCGACATCCCAGTGCTCGGGGCGGGTGAACGGGAGCAGAAGGTTCACCGCGATCGGCCGGGAGGTGAGCGTGCGCGCCCGCTGGAGCACGCGGTCCAGGAGCGGTGCCGGAAGGATCCCGATCGTCCCGAGACCGCCGGCCTCCGAGACGGCGGCGGCCAATTCGGCGCCAGCCACGCCTCCGCCCATCCCGGCCTGGAGCACCGGGAGGCTGATGCCGAGACGCGCAAGCAAGGTCGGACCAGGCAGGGCGCTTACGCTACCGGCCGGTCAGGCGGCCGGGAGCGGCGAGGTGGGCACGTCGGCGCCGATCACCTCGGTTACCGGGACTCCGAGAGCCCGGATCCGGGCCGGCAGCTCGATTTGCAGCCACCGTGAGGCCCGAGCCGGCAGCATCGAGACGATCACCTCGTCGAAGCCCATCAGCCGCAGGGCGTCGCGCGCCGCGGCGAACGGCTCGTGGGCGCCGATCACCGCCACCACCTCGGTTCCCGCGGCGTGCGAAAGCAGGGGCACCGCTGCCCTGATCCGCTGCTCGGCGGCACGCTGGCCTCGATCGAACGGGTCTCCGACCCGCTGCAAGCCGTTCGGAAAGGCCGGCACGAGCAGCGTGAAGTTGCACGGCCCCTGGTCGGCGCGGTGGGCGACCGCCTCGAGTAGCTGTGGGCTGTCGGCGGTCCGGCGGGCCACGATCAGGACGCGGGCCGCGCGGTACGGAGGCACGGTGGCATCCCCTGAGCAGGTGACGGAGTCAGCTGGTAGGACGCGAGCGGGCGTGGATTCGTTCCCCGGTGAGAATGCAACCGGCAACCGGCGCCGGGGCTTTGCGCGGGTAGCATCATGCTCGCCTTGGTCCGCGGTGCCCGTCCACACCGACCCGACCCGGGAAGTTTCTTGCCG
>DATFDC010000515.1:0-3828 GCA_035252415.1 Solirubrobacteraceae bacterium | reverse complement strand
CGCGCCGGTCTTGCAGACCTTGGGCACCGGGCAGCCCATGTTGATGTCGATCAGGTCCGCGCCGGCGGCCGCCACCTGCTCGGCGGCCGAGGCCATCACGTCGGGGTCGTGGCCGAACAGCTGCACCGAGACCGGGTGCTCGTCGGCATGGATCCGCAGCAGCTCGCGGCAGGTACGCTCGTTGCGGTAGTGGACGGCAAAGCTCGACACCATCTCGGACACGACCAGGCCGGCGCCGAACCGCTTGGCCTGCAGGCGCACGAACCAGTTGCCGATCCCGGCCAGCGGCGCGAGCACCACGCGGTTGGGAATCGGGACGCCGCCGAGGCGCCAGGGATCGGTGAACGACCGGGACATCGGGATTTCATGGTACGAATCCAGCGATGAACCTGTTCGAAGCGCTGCGGCCATGGACCGACGTCATCTTCGATCAGGTTCCCGGACTCGAGCTGTTCGACGCCCATACGCACCTCGGCCAGAACGATCCCGACGGGATGAAGCAGGCGCCCGAGGAGCTCGTGAGCTCGCTCCAAAGGGCGGGCGCGCGGGGCGCGTTCACGTTCCCGTTCCATGAGCCCGACGGCTACCGCGCGGCCAACGACGCGGTGATCGAGGCGGCGCGCCAGGCCCCCGACGGGCTGCTGATCCCGTTCTGCCGGGTCGACCCGCACGACGATCCGCTGCCCGAGGCGACGCGCGCCCTGGATGCGGGCGCTCGCGGGATCAAGCTCCACCCGCGCGCCGAGGAGTTCACGCTCGACCACCCCGGGGTCAAGCCGCTGATCGCGCTGGCCGACGAGCGCTCGCTGCCCGTGCTGATCCACGCCGGCCGGGGGATCCCCGCCCTGGGCCTGCACGCCGTCCAACTGGCCGAGCAGTTTCCGAACGCCCGGCTGATCCTCGCCCACGCCGGCATCTGCGACCTCTCGTGGATCTGGCGGGTGGCCGGCGATCTGCCCAACCTGCTGTTCGACACCGCCTGGTGGATCCCGACCGACTTCGAGACGCTGTTCACGCTCGTGGCGCCCGGCCAGATCGTGTTCGCCAGCGATGCGCCGTACGGCAACACGTTCATCTCGGCCGCGTTCCAGATGCGCTGGGCGCTCCAGCTAGGGCTGAGCGCCGAGCAGATCCGCTCGATCGCGGCCGGCCAGTCGCTGCGCCTCGCCGCCGGCGAACCCTTGCAGCCGTGCGGGCCGGCGATCGGGGAACGGGAGAAAGCCCCGCACCTGCTGCTCGACCGGGTCGCGTTCTTCCTGCTGTTCAGCGCGATGGGCTCGATGCGCGGCGTCGACCCGACCGAGATGCTCGCGCTGGCTCGGCTGGCCTGCGACGTGCCCGACGAGATCGACGACGCGCCGGTGTTCGCGGCGATCCGCATGCTGCTCGACGACTACGAGGCGTACGCGGCCGAGTACCCCGACGAGCGCCGGCGGATCACCTTCCTGATCCTGGCCGCGACGGTGGCTCGGACGCCGGATGTCCCGATCCCGCCGGACGCCCTTTCGAGGGATCGCCACTCCGATTTAGCTCCCAGATCAGCCGCAGCCCGTTCAGCGTGAGCAGTTCGTCGACCTCGTCGATCGTCTCGCGGATGAACGGCACGAGCAGCCCCGCCAGGCCGCCGGTGGCGATCACGCAGGTGGTCGGGCCAAGCTCGCCGCGCAGACGGCGCAGGATCCCCTCGACCTGACCGGCGAAGCCGTAGACGATTCCGCTCCGGATCGCGTCGACGGTGTTCTTGCCGATCAGCGACCGCGGCTTGGCCAGCTCGACCTTGGGCAGCTTGGCCGCGCGGTCGTACAGCGCGTCGATCGAGATCTCGGCGCCCGGGGTGATGATGCCGCCCAGGTACTCGCCGGCCGCCGACACGATGTCGTAGGTGATCGCGGTGCCGAAGTCGACGATCACGCATGCCTCGTGCACCTTGTCGTAAGCCGCCACCGCGTTGGCCAGCCGGTCGGCCCCGACCTCGTGCGGGTTGTCGTAGCGGATGGGCATGCCGGTCCTGATCGCCGGACCGACCACGAGCATCTCGTGACCTAGGTAGCGCCCGGCCATCTGGGTCCACTGCTCGGACAGCTGCGGGACGGTCGAGGACACGATCGAGTCGTCGATGTCGCCGAACGACAGCCCACGCAGCTCGAGCAGGTTCGACAGCCTGGATCCGAGCTCGTCGCTGGTCGACTCGCGCACGGTGGCGAACCGCCAGTGCTCGGAGACGGTCTTCGTGCCGTCCGGGAACAGGCCGAAGTGGGTCTGGGTGTTGCCGACGTCGACGACCAGCAGCATGGCCCGGAAACCCTAGAGCAGCGGGTCTTCGGCGCGGCGAACGTCCTGACCGTCGTCCCCCAGCGCCGCGAGCGCGTCGGCCAGGCGCGTCCCGTCGGGGAGCGTCAGCTCCGGGTCGAGCTCGAGCAGCGGGACGAGCACGAATCGGCGCGTGGTCACCTCACGGTGCGGAAGCGTCAGACGATCCGAATCGAACCGCTCGTCGCCGAGCAGCAGCACGTCGACGTCGATCGGCCGCGGCCCGTGCCTGACGCCCCCTGGCGCTCGGCCCAAGACCCGCTCCACCGCCTTGCAGGCATCGAGCAGATCGAGCGGGCGGTGATCGGTCTCCACGCGCAGGCAGGCGTTGTAGAACTCGCGCTGGTCTAGCACCAGTCCGACCGGCTCTGTCTCGTAGACGGCGGACGAGGCGACGACCTGCACCCCGTGACCCGGCAGCTCGCGCACCGCCGCTTCGAGATGCGCGCGGCGGTCGCCGACATTCGACCCGAGCCCGAGGTAGCCCGGGGTCAACTCGCGGCCCTCACTCCGCCTCGCGCCACACCTCGACCGACACCTCGCTGACCGGGAGCGCGATCGGCGGCTCGGGCTTGGCGGCCTTGACCCATACCGCGTTCGCGGCGTAGCGCTCGAGCAGCCGGTCGGCGATCGCCGCGCACAGGCGCTCGAGCGTCTTGTACGAGCGCTGCTGGGCCACGAGGTTGGTCATCTCGCACACCTGCGCGTAGTCGACCGTGTCCTCGATCCGGTCGGTGACCGTCGCGTCGCACTCCCCGACGTCGATCCGGAGGTCGAGCAGGAGGCGCTGGCCGACCTCGCGTTCGGCCGCCGTCACGCCCACGTGCGTGTACAGCGAGAGCCCGCTGACCTCGATCGTCACCTCGGGCTCGGGGTGCCCCTCCTCCTCGTCGTCTTCCTCTACTTCGTCGTACTCGTCCGGATCATCCATGGCGGGCTGACCGTAGCAGCCGTGACCGTCAGCGCGTCGTGGACCGGGGCCACGTCGTGGACGCGGAATACGCGGGCCCCGCGCTCGTAGGCCAGTACGTTGGTGGCCACGGTGGCGGCGACTCGCTCCGAAGCCTCCCGACCGGTCAAACGGCCCAGGAACGACTTGCGGGAGGTGCCGATCACCACCGGGCGCCCGAGATCGAGGAACTCCCCCAGCCGGCGCAGCAACTCGAGATTGTGCTCGATCGTCTTGCCGAAGCCGATCCCCGGGTCGAGCAGGATGCGCTCCTCGGCGATCCCGGCCTTGAGCGCGAACGCCATGCGCTCCGAAAGGAACGCCTTGATGTCGCCCACGACGTCGTCGTAGTGGGGATCGTCCTGCATCGTGCGGGGGTCGCCCAGCATGTGCATCAGGCAGCAGTCGACTCCCGCCGCCCCCACCACGCCGGCCATCTCCGGATCGCCCCGAAACGCGGTCACGTCGTTCACCACCGAGGCGCCGGCCTCGAGCGCCCGCGCTGCGACACCGGCCTTGGACGTGTCGATCGAGATCCGGGCCCCCGCCCCGCGCTCGATCAGGCCTTC
>DATFDC010000514.1:0-16083 GCA_035252415.1 Solirubrobacteraceae bacterium | reverse complement strand
GCCTCGATGTCGATCACCGAGTCCGCGATCAGCCCCTGGGCCAGGCCGAGGTCCTCGAGCCGGCTGCCGAACACCTCGCGTTCGGCGGCGCGATCGAGAGCGATGTCGAGCGCGCGCCTGGCCAGCCCCAGCCAGCGCATGCAGTGGGTGAGCCGCGCCGGCCCGAGCCTGACCTGTGCATAGCGAAAGCCCTGTCCGACCTCACCGAGCACCGAGTCCGCATCGACATGGCAGTCGCGGATCTCGACCTCGGAGTGCCCGCCGGCGAACACCGTATCGGTGGTCTGCATCCGCCGGCCCACCTGCCACCCGGGGTTCTCGGCGTCGATCAGGAACATGGTGGCGCCCTGCTCGGCGCGGGCCATGCAGATCGAGAACGCGGCGCCGTCGGCTCCCGAGATGAACCGTTTCGAACCGTCGAGCGCCCAGCCGTCCTGCACGCGCCGGGCGGTTGTGGAGAGCGCCGCGGGGTCCGATCCCGCGCCCGGGTGGGGCTCGGTCATGGCAAAGCACGAGCGGATCTCGCCGGCGGCCAGCGGGCGCAGGTAACGCTCCTTCTGCTCCTCGGTGGCCACCACCTCAAGCAGGTGCATGTTCCCCTCGTCGGGCGCCGCGCAGTTCAGGGCCTGCGGCCCGAGCAGCGAATAGCCGGCCTCGTCGAACACCACGCTCCAGCCGCGGATGTCGAGTCCGAGGCCGCCGAACTCGGCCGGGACGTGAGGTGCGAACACCCCCGCCTGGCGCGCCGCATCCTGAAGCTCGGCACGCAAGCCCGGGTCAAGCTCCGAGCCGGCCGGGAAGCGCTCCTCGGCCGGGAGACACACCTCGCGCACGAACGACCGTGTCCGCGCGGCAATCTCCGCGACGTCGGACGCCGCACCAGCGAAAGTCAACTCTCCGACCTCCTATCCGTCGTCGCTGTGATCGGCCAGCCAGCCCCGGATCTGCGGCCGTGCCACCTTGGCCGCCTGCCGGCCGGCCACGAACCCGATGTGCCCGGACTCCAGGCGCAACTCGCTCACATCGTCGGAACCGACCAGCCGGGTCAGCGGCTCCGAGGACGCGGCCGGCGTGATCGTATCCTGCTCGGCGTAGGCGTTCAGGAACGGGCAGCGGATATCGCTCAGCCGGACCTCCCCTCGCCCGTGCGGGACGACCCCGGAAAGCAACGCGTTCTGCCGGATCAGCCGGTCCACCGTCTGGCGGAACACGCCGCCCGGGAACGACACCTGGTCGCGGGCCCAGAACGCGATGGCCAGGAAGCCTGCCACGAACTCGTCGTTCCACAGGTTCTGGAAGAAGTTCACCCGCTGGGTGACGTACTCGGTCGGCTTGAGCGACTGAAACCCCTCGTCGAGCGCGCTCGCCGGCACGAGGCCGGTCTCGTCGAGCACGTCGTCGGCGTTCAGCCGCCCCTCACGGAACATGTTGCTCATGAAGCCCATCTCGCGGTAATCGCACGGAGTCGCCATGACCATCAGGTTGCGCACCGGCACTTCGGAATGGGCTGCGGCAAGAAGCAGTGTGAGGACGCCGCCGAAGCAATATCCGATCAGCGTGACCTCGTCCGCGTCCGCCTCGTCGAGCACCGCGCCGATCGCCTCAGGGATGTACTCGTCGACGTAGGTCTCGAGCGTGTTCTCGGCGTCCGCGGGGTCCGGTGGCACCCAGTCGAGCAGGAACACGTCGAACCCCTCCGACAGCAGGTATCCGATCAGGCTGGTGTTCGGCAGGAGGTCGAGGATGTAACTCTTCGAGACCAGGCTATGCACGATCAGGATCGGAGGCCTGAACCGGCGCTCGTCGGAGCGATATCGCCACAGCCGCGCCTTGTCGCGGCTCCAGACCAGATCGCGCGGCGTCTGGGCCATATCGGGCCGGTTCGCGCCGGCCAGATAGGCAAGGCCATTGCGGGTGCGCAGGATCTGACGCTCGATCAGCCCAGGCGTCATCGGCGGGCCCCGCGGGAGGACGGCTGCCGGCGCCGGGCACGGTGCCCGTTCAGCAGCGGGTGATCGCGCTGCTCGGCCTCCCGGCGCAGGTCGCGTATCTGCCGCTCCAGGCTCGCCACCTGGTTGGACAGCCGGAGCACGTCACCGCGGGATACGTAGCCAAACAGGTGCAACCAGCGCTCGGTGGCGTGCTGGACCTCGTGGAGCATCCGCCGCTGCAGGCGCACCGAATGCACGGCCAGGTCCATGAATGTCTCGCTCTGAATCCAGGCCTCCGAGCCGGCGGCCAGTGGCCGTTCGATCGCGTCGAATGCTTTGCGCCACAGCGGGGGCATCGTCATCACCTGCCTTTCAGATCGAGGTCCAGCCGCCGTCGACGGCGAGGACATGGCCGGTTACGTAACTCGATGCGTCGCTGGCCAGGAACACCAGGGCGCCGTCGAGCTCTCCCTCGCGGCCGTGCCGCTTCATCGGAGCGCGGCGAGCCACCCACTCACGGCCCTTTCCCTCCTCCGAGAACATGTCGGCGGTCATCTCCGATTCGAACCACCCCGGCGCGATCGCGTTGACGCGGATGCCCTTGCGCGACCACTGGGCCGAGAGCTCGCGGGTCAGGTTGACGATTCCGCCCTTCGACGCCGCGTAGCCCGCCTGCGGGATCTGGCCCACGCCGACCAGCCCGAGAACCGAAGCGACGTTGACGATCGCACCGCCGTCTCCCCCGTTCAGCATCGCCCGCGCGGCGTGTTGGGACAGCGCGAACGGCGCCACCAGGTTGACATCGATCACCTTGCGGAAATCCTCGAGCGGCTCCTCCTCGGCCGGATGGACATCGACCATGCCGGCGTTGTTGACCAGGATGTCGACGCGTCCGAAGTGGCCGTGCGCCTGCTCGACCACCGCGCCGAGCTCGTTGACTTGACCGAGGTCCTGAGCCACCGGCAGCGCATCGTTCTCGAGCTCGGCGGCGAGCTGCCTGAGGCGCTCCTGGCGCCGGGCCACCAGTACCACGTTGGCGCCGGCGGCGTCGAGCACGCGGGCGAAGCGGGCGCCCAGGCCCGCGCTCGCACCGGTCACGATCGCGACCTTGCCGTCGAGCCGGAACGGCGCCAGCGGGTCGAGGTCGGATTCCGTCACAGCCGGGTTGCTACCCGATCGCCTTCTCGCGACCCTGCCACTCCCTCTCGCGGAGCAGGTACTTCTGGACCTTGCCGGTCGAGGTGCGGGGCAGCTCGCAGAACTCGATCTGGGCCGGACACTTGAACTTGGCCAGGTTCTCGCGGCAGAACCCGATCAGATCCTCCTCGCTCACGTCCTGACCGGATTTGACCTCGACGAACGCCTTGGGGCGCTCACCCCACTTCTCGTCGGGCATGGCCACCACCGCCGCCTCGAGCACGGCCGGATGCTCGGAGATGGCCTGCTCGACCTCGATGCTCGAGATGTTCTCCCCGCCCGAGATGATGATGTCCTTGGAGCGGTCGCGCAACTCGACGTAGCCGTCCGGGTGCCACACGGCCAGGTCGCCGGAGTGGAACCAGCCGCCTTTGAACGCCTCCTCGGTTTCTTCGGGCATGTTGTGGTAGCCGAGCATCACGCCGTTGCCGCGCATCACGACCTCGCCCACCGTCTTGCCGTCGCGCTGCACGTCCTGCATGTCGTCGTCGACCACGCGCACCTCGTTGGCACCGTTGTAGGTGTGGCCCTGGCGCGAGAGCAGCCGTGCGCGCTCCTCGAGGTCGCTCTCGTCCCACTGGGGCTGCCAGCTGCAGCCCATGATCGGGCCGTAGGTTTCGGTCAGCCCGTACAGGTGGATCGGGTGCAGGTTGAGCTCGCCCATCTTCCTGAGCAGTGCGGGCGTCGGCGGCGAGCCGCCGGTGGGGACGGTCACGTGCTGCTCGAGCCGGTGCGCCTTGTCGTGGTTGACGATGCTCATGTGAATCGTCGGCGCACCGCTGTAGTGGGTGACGCCCTCAGACTCGAACAGATCCCAGATCCGGTCGGGTTCGACCTTGCGCAGGCAGACGTGCACCGCGCCGGCGCGGGTCACCCCCCAGGTCAGACACCAGCCGTTGCAGTGGAACATCGGGAGCGTCCACAGGTGCACCGAGTCGTAGCCGAGGCCAACCTCCATGGCCACGCCCGCGGCATGCAGATACGCGCCGCGGTGGGTGTAGACCGCGCCCTTGGGCTTGCCGGTCGTGCCCGAGGTGTAGTTGATCGAGATCGGCTCGGTCTCGTCCTCGAGCCAGCTCTCGGGCGCCTCGGGAGAGCCGCCGGCCAGCAGCTCCTCGTACGGGTCGTCGTCCTTGCCGGTGTCCTCGATCACGACCGTCTCGAGCTTTCCGGTGTCGGTCTTGTCGACGAGATCTTTCAGCTGGGCGTCGACGAGCAGGATCTTCGAGCCCGAGTCTTTGAGGATGTGCTCGATGTCGCCCTTGCTCAGCCGCGTGTTCATCGCCACCAGCACCCCGCCGGCCAGCGGGATCCCGTAGTGCGCCTCGAGCAGCGCCGGCGTGTTGGGGGCCAAAATCGCGACCCGGTCGTGCTTCTCGATTCCCTTTTCCCGTAGCGCGGAGGCCAACCGGTTGCACCGCTCCTCGAGTTCGGCGTAGTTGAGCCGGCGTTCGCCGTGCACCACGGCGGGGCGCTGACCGAGCGCCCGGGCGTTGCGCCTCAGAAAGTTGAGTGGAGTCAGCTCGATGCGCGATGGGGATGCGTCCACGGTGTCCTCCCTCTCGGTTCCCGGCGACGCGCGGGCCACCGGGGTCCATCCTCCGGTTTATCTCTTACAGGTACCCAGCGGCTACTTCGAGCAACCTGGGCACGCCGTCGCACAGCGAGGCCGACCAATCGTCGGCGCGCTCGCCCCGCAGGTAGCGCTTGTAGATCGCCTCGCAGAACACCGAGGCCTTCCAGAGCGCGAACGCCTGATACCAGTCGAGCTGTCTGGTATCGCGCCCGGTCTGCTCGGCGTAGCGGGCGATGAGCTCATCCCGCCTGGGAAACCCCGGCTTCTGCGTGACCGTGGTGAGGAGCAGCGGGTGCGCCTCGGACTGCGGCTCGCACCAGGTGGCCACCAGGTAGCCGAGGTCGGCCAGCGGGTCGCCGATCGTCGCCATCTCCCAGTCGAGGATCGCCACCAGCCGCGCGGGGGCCTCGTTGGAGATCATCACGTTTCCGAGCCGGTAGTCGCCGTGGACCACGGTCGCCGGCGGGCTCTCCGGCATGGTCGCCGCCAGTCGCTGTCCGAGCTCCACGCACGCCTTCACCTCGCGGGTGGCGTTGACCTCCCACAGCCCGCTCCAGCGCCGCAGCTGGCGCTCGAGATAGCCGGTGGGCTTGCCGATGGTCAGCCCGCAGGCCTCCCAGTCGACCGCGTGGAGCTGGACCAGGCCGTCGAGCAGCTCTTCCCCGAGTCGGCGACGCTCGGCCGGCGTATCGAGGGCCGGCGGGAGGTCGTCGCCGGTCACCACGGTCCCCTCGATCTCCTCCATCAGGTAGAACGGGACGCCGAGGATCGACTCGTCCTCGCACACCGCGAGCACCTTGGGGACGCGCACGCCGACCGGCGCGAGACCCAGCTGGATCCGCGCCTCGCGAACCATGTCGTGGGCCGACGGCGGCAGCGGCGGTGGCGGCGGGCGCCTGAGCACCAGGCGCGTCTCGCCCCGCTCGAGCCGGTAGGTCAGGTTCGACGCACCGTCGCCGATCGGCGTGGCCGTGATCGGGCCGCGTCCAAGGCCCTCTCCGTCCAGGTAGGACTCGAGCGCGTCGAACGGCAGCGCCACCGTGGCTGGGGTCGACATCGAAGCATCATACGAACCGCCCTCTGCCGCGCCGGCCGCGCTCGCGGTCTGTGTTCTGACCGGCTCTGCCCCCGGATCGCGTGTGGCCCGGATCGCGCGAGTATTCCGCCATTCGCGCTCTCGGTCCGGCCGAGCGGCAGATCACTCGCGCCATACGCGAGTGCATCTCCATTCGCCGTTGAGAGGTCGGCGAGTGGCGGAATACTCGCGGTCCCGCTGCCACCCGCCCTCCGGCGCCATCGCCACCCCCGCGGCCCGAGGTCAGCGGCGCTCGAGCGCCAGACGCACCCCGAATCCGATCAGGATCACCCCGCTCACCCGATCGATCGCGGCCTTGACGCGCCGGCGCCGCAGCACGGCCGATGCCTTGACCGCCACCAGCGCGTAGCCGCACAGCCAGACCAGGGTCATCAGCACGAACAGTCCCCCCAGGACCAGGAACGGTAGGAGCACCGAGTGACCCGGGCCGGCGAACTGCGGCAGCAAGCCGGTGAAGAACGCGCCGATCTTCGGATTGGCCAGGTCGCTGAGAAGGCCCTGGCGAAATCCCCCCCGTCCATCCAGCACGGTGCGCCCAGCGGACTCCGGGTCCGCGTCCGAACCGCCCCGCCGAGACGCGAGCAGCGCCTGGAGCCCGAGCCACACGAGGTACGCGGCGCCGATCAGCTTCAGCACCGTGAACGCGGCGTCGGAGGCGCGCACGATCGAGGCGACGCCGAGTGCCGAGGCCACCGTCCACACGGCCAGCCCCGTCTCGACCCCGAAGGCGGTGCCCAGCGCGGCCCCCCGCCCGTGCAGCAGGGCGTTTTTGGTCACGATCGCCGTGTCGGGGCCGGGGACCACGATCACAACCGCCCCGATGCCGACGAACAGCCACAGGTGGTGGATCACGCGGTGAGTCTGTCACTGTGCGGGCGTGCGGTCCAGCAATCCGCCGTCGGCTGACGCCTCACCCAGCCTCCGCGATCGCGCGACCGGGAGCATGCGAGAGCCGCTGACAGTGGCCCTGCTCGCGCTGACCTTCGCGAGCGGGATGGTCGATGCGGCGAGCTACCTCGGACTGGGCCGGGTGTTCACCGCGAACATGACCGGCAACCTCGTGCTGCTCGGGTTCGGCATCGCGCACAGCGGTGGGCTGCCGGTTCTCTCGCCGATCGTCTCTCTGGGCTCGTTCGTCCTGGGCGCCGGGCTCGGCGGCCTGCTGGCGACGAGGCTCGGCCAACGCCACGCCTTTCACGTGGGCGCAGCGTGGACCGTCCAGGCGGCGTTGCTCACCTGCGCGACGATTCTCGGCGCGGCCGTGCAACTGCACCCAGGTTCGGCGACACGCGACGTGGTGATCGGAATGCTCGCCCTCGCCATGGGCGTCCAGACCGCCACCGCGCGCCGGCTCTCCGTGCCCGACCTCCCCACCACGGTCGTCACCCAGACTCTGACCGGCCTGGTCGCCGACTCCCGGCTGTTCGGAGGCTCGGGCAAGGGCACGACACGGCGCGGGTCTGCGGTCGCCGCGATGCTCGGCGGAGCCGTGGTCGGGGCGCTGTTGCTCAAGGCGAGCCTGGTGCTGGCCCTGGCGTTGACCGGCGGGCTCATGCTGCTCGTCCAGATCGCCTATCTGACAGCGGCCCCGCGATGAGATAGCGTCCGCTCATGTCCTCCGGATGGCCCGCGGTGAACTACGAGGACTGGGCCGAGACGTGCGACACCCTGCACGCGCACACCCAGGTGCTCGGCAAGCTCGCCGCCGCGCTCGCGCCGCCGGAGCCTCAGTTCCAGCACGTTGCCCTGCGATTGACCGCGCGCGGCTGGGAGACCGCCCCGCTCCCGGCCCCCGACGGGTCGGGCGCGTTCGTCGCGACGATCGACCTGCGCACGCACGCGGTCCTGATCGAGCACACCAACGGAACCGTGTGGGAGACGCCGCTGGCCCCGGATCGTCCGGTCGGCGAGGTGACGCGCGCGGTGCTCGAGGCGGTGCGCGACCTCGCCGGCCCGGTCGAGATCAACCCGACCCCGCAGGAGGTGACGTGGAGCATCCCGCTCGACCAGGATGACGAGCACGTGCGCTACGACGCGGACCAGGCGGCGGCCTACTTCGCCGCCGCGACCCAGGCGGCGCTCGTGCTGGCCGCCTTCCGCGCCCCGTATCGGGGGCGGTCGACGGCGGTGAACGCCTGGTGGGGGTCATTCGACCTGGCCGTGAACCTGTTCTCAGGAGAGCCCGCCGAGCCGCCGGCCGACGACTACCTCATGCGCAACGCGATGGACTCGGAAGAGGTCGCGGTCGGCTGGTGGCCCGGGGATGGCCGGTACGGGAAAGCCGCGTTCTACGCCTACGCCCACCCGGCCCCCGACGGATTCGCCGGCGCGGACATGGCGCCCGCCCGCTGGGACGATGCGCTGGGCGAGTACGTGCTCGATTGGGATGACGTTCGCGCCAGCGCCGATCCGCACGCCGTGGCGACCGGCTTTGCCCGCAGCGCGTTCCGTCACGCCTGCACGATGTGCGGCTGGGACCCGGCGCTGGCCGCCAGCGCCGAGGGAAACCCGCCGCCGCTGGCGTAGCTCAGATCAGATCCGGCTCAGGCGGCCAGGCGACGGCGTGCCTTCTGCACGGACGGCAGCGCAGCCTTGGCCTTCGCCAGCGGCCGGGCACGCACGTCCACGCTCGCCGGCTTCGCCCCGATCGTGATCTCCTCGCCGGTGGCCGGGTTGCGGCCGGTGCGCTTCTTGGTCGCGGGCTTCACGCGAACGGTCAGCTGGACGATGCCACCGATCCGGACCTTCTCGGCGTTGCCGAGCTGCTCGAGCACGATCTCGTCGAGGGCCTCGAGAGCACGCTTGGCTTCGGCCTTGCTCATGTCTGCTCGGTCGGCGACCGCGGTCACCAGCTGGGCCTGTGTCAACGGCACGGCACTCCTCCTGGGTCGAAAAGTAGTTGGGTGGATTCAATACGGCCCGGCGGACGGACGGGCGATTTCGTCGCCTGTTGGCCGCGGTTTCGTAGATAACCGCGGCCCTCCACGCGGGGCAACAGGCCGCACATAGTCGCGCATCAGAGAAATCGATGCATGATGAGTAGGCCGACATAGCCGTGCCGGGGGTGATCGAATGCCTCCGGAACGGTCCCCACAACCTCGAACCCAAGCGATCGCCAGAGCGCGACCGCGGGCTCATTGGTCTCCACGACCGCGTTGAACTGGATCGCGCGGAACCCGCTCTTGCGGGCCCAGTCGATCACGTGCTCGCCGAGCGCCCGCCCCACTCCCCGGCCGCCTCGGTCGGGGTCGACCATGAAGCTGGCCGACGCCACGTGCGATCCGGGACCGCCGCGATTGGCGTACATGTTGGCGGTGCCGACGACGCTGCCGGCGTCGTCGATTGCCACCACCGTCCCCCCGGGAGGACCGATCATCCACATCCGCCGGCCCTCCGCCTCGCTCATCTCGCGATCGTAGGCGTACGTCTCGCCGGCCGCCACGATCCGCCGGAAGAAAGGCCAGATGGCCTCCCAGTCCTCCGGGCGCGCCTCGCGGATCGTCAAACGCCGGCCGGGCTTCGACGAGCCCGGGCAACCTGCGCGGCGGTCTTCTGCAGCTGGCGCTCGGGCGTGATCCGCACGACGTTCCAGGCGAGGCCGACCCGTTGCAGGCCGGAGATGAACAGCCCGGACAGGTCGAGCTCCCACCAGCGCAGCCCGTGGTAGGCCGAGCGCGGGAACGCGTGATGGTTGTGATGCCAGGACTCGCCGAGCGAGAACACGGCCAGCCAGGCCACGTTCGTCGAGTGGTCCTCGATGTCGAAACGCCGGCGACCAAAGAAGTGGCAGATCGAGTTCACCGACCAGGTGACGTGATGGACGAAGAAGATCCGCACCAGGCCGCCCCACACGTACCCGCGCACCGCACCGCCGAGCGTGAAGCCGTGTAGGACGAAGCCGGCCAGCGTCGGGACGGCCAGCGAGACCAGCACCAGCAACGGGAACCGTCGCCCGATCCGCCGCATCTGCTTGTCCTCGTACAACTCGCCGGCGTAGCGCTTCCAATCGGCCTGGCCCTGCGTCTCGAGCAGCCAGCCGGTGTGGGCGTGCCAAAGCCCGGCCAGTCCACTCCCATGGCCGACGTGCGGACTGTGCGGGTCGCCCTCCTTGTCCGCATGGGCGTGGTGCTTGCGGTGGTCGGCCACCCAATCGAGCACCGAGCCCTCGACGGCCAGGGAGCCCATCACCGCGAACACCCGCTCGAGCCACGGGTAGGTCTGGAACGCGCGGTGGGTGAGCAGCCGGTGAAAGCCGACCGTGATGCCCACGGCCGTGATCATGTACATCACGGCGAGGATCCCCAGGTCGGTCCAGTCCACGGCGCGGTTCCAGAGCAGAACGATCGCCGCGAGCACGCCGGCGAACGGAACCACCACGCCGGCCAGATTCGCCATCCGTTCAATTCGGGTCATGTCGGCTCAGCTTTCCACGCCTAGTCGGATGTCAACCACTGCTGGGTAGAACAAACCCCCCGTCTGGCGGGACGTTACACGCGGCGTTTCGGCACGCGGCGTCGGTTCCGGGCATGATTGGCCCCCAGATGCGCGACGAAGTACGCCTGCCCGGCCTGATCACGGTCGAGCACACGTTCGAGATCCCGCTTGACCACTCCGACGACTCTAGCGAGCGGATCACCGTGTTCGCTAGGGAGCTGGCCCACCCAGAGGGTCGCGATCGCCCGTTTCTCGTGTACCTCCAGGGCGGCCCCGGCTTCGAGGCGGTTCGCCCGACTCGTAACCCGAACAACCCGGGATGGGTGGACCGCGCGCTTAAGGAGTTCCGCGTGCTCATGCTGGACCAGCGCGGCACCGGGCGCTCGTCCCCGATCGGCACGCTCCCCGGTCGCGCTCCCGCCGAACAGGCCGAGTACCTCGCACACTTCCGGGCCGACGCGATCGTGCGGGACGCCGAGTGGATCCGTCGCGCGCTGGGCGTCGAGCGTTGGAGCGTGCTCGGTCAGAGCTTCGGAGGCTTTTGCGTAACCACCTACCTGTCGCTGGCTCCCGAAGGGCTGCGCGAGGCGTTCCTCACCGGCGGCCTGCCTGTCCTCGGGCCCCGCATCGACGAGCTCTACGCCCACACCTACGCGCGCGTGCTCGACCGCTCCCGCCGCTACTACGAGCGCTACCCGGCCGACCGCGACCGGGTCCGGCGGATCTACGAACTCGTCGCGAACGACGCGCCGACGCTGCCATCCGGCGATCGCCTCACGTGGCGCCGCTTCCGCCAGGTGGGCCACATGCTAGGGATGAGCGACGGCGCCGAGCATCTTCACTATCTGCTCGAGCTGCCGCCGGACGCACCCGGGTTCCTGCACGACGTAGACGGGGCCGTCCAGTTCGCGCGCAACCCGATCTACGCGGTGTTGCACGAGGCGTCCTGGGCCGACGGTGGCGCTACACGCTGGTCGGCGGAGCGCATGCTGCCGTCGGAGTACGAGGCTCCCGAGCTGTTCACCGGCGAGCACGTGTACCCGTGGATGTTCGAGGACTACAGCGGGCTGGCGTCGCTGCGGGAGGCGGCCGAACTGCTCGCCGAGCGCGAATGGCCGCGCCTGTACGACCCGGACGTGCTCGCGAGCAACGAGGTACCGGTGGCCGCGGCGATCTACGCGGGCGACATGTACGTCGAGCGCGCGTTCTCCGAGGAGACCGCGGCGCGGATCCGCGGGGCTCGCACCTGGATCACTAACGAGTATGAGCACAACGGGCTACGGGCCGACGGCGAGCGGATCCTCGGCCGGCTGATCGACCTGGCCCGTGGCCCCGCGTGAGTAGCAAGCCGACCGTCGTCGTCCAGCTGAGCGATCCGCACATCGGCGCCACGTGGGCCGAGGGAGATCCGGTGGGCGGCCTGGCCACCGCGGTCGCCTCGATTCGCCGGTTGCGCCCAGTGCCCGATGCATTGCTGCTCACCGGCGACCTCGCCGACACCCAGGCCGATTCGGAGTACGCGCATGTCCTAGCCTCGCTGGACGGCATCGACGCACCCATGTATGCCCTGCCCGGCAACCACGACGACCGCGACGGAATGCGGCGGCACTTCGGCATCCCGGGCGAGCCCGGCACGCCGGTCCAGTACGCGGTCCAGGTCGGAGCGCTGCGGATCCTGATGCTCGACAGCACCCGGCCGGGCGCCGACGCCGGCGAGTTCGACGCCGGCCGGCTCGCCTGGCTCGAGGACGCGCTGTCGGCCGATCCCAGTACGCCCACGGTGCTCGCCATGCACCATCCGCCGCTTGTCACCCACGTCCCGGGGTTGGATGCGCTCGCGCTGGCCGCCGGCGATCGGGCGGCTCTGGCCGATGTCGTCCGTGGACACCCGAACGTGATGCTGATCATCGCCGGCCACGTGCACCGGGCGATCTCGGGGGAGCTCGCCGGTCGTCGCGTACTCAGCGCTCCGAGCACATACATCGGCTTCGAGTTCGACATCGCGGCCGAGCAGATCGACGACGTCCCCACCCCACCGGGCTACGTCGTGCACGTGTTACGGGACGGAGAGTTGGCGTCTCACGTCGTCGCGGTGCCCACCGGCTGATCGGATGTACGCGCCGGCCGCGTCCATCGCATCGGCGGCCTCGGGCAGGAAGGACCAGAAGAGCTGGAAGGCATGGGCCTTGACCGGAAACAGCTCGAGGCGTGCGTCGACGCCGTGATCCTGGGCTCGGGCGGCGAGCGCCTTGGCGTCGGCGAGGCGGGCGTCGCCGGTCGCGGCCTGGATGAGCATCGGCGGCAGCCCGGTGAGGTCGGCGCCGAGTGGATCAACGATTGGATCGTCCGCCGGATGTCCGGCCAGGTAGGCCTCGACGCAGCGTCGGATCTCCTCGTCGGTGGCCAGCGGGGCGTCTGACTCCGAGACTGCGTCGGCCGACAGATCGAGCCAAGGGCAGAAGACCACTGCTCCGGCCGGGAGCGGAAGGCGATCGCGCTTGAGCGCCAGCAGCAGCGAAAGCACCAGCCCGGCGCCGGCGGAGTCGCCGGCCAGCACGATGCCGTCAGGGTCGGGGGCCTGCTCGCGCAACCAGAGGTAGGCATGCTGGGCATCCTCGAGCGCGGCTGGGAACGGATGCTCCGGGGCGAGGCGGTAATCGGGAACGAGCAGCCCGGTCTGGGCCGCCGCCGCAAGCGCGCCGGCATGGGGCTGGTAGCCGAACGCGGAGCCGATCACGTACCCGCCGCCGTGGAGGTAGAGCACCGTCGGGGGGTGACCCTCGCCGGGTGACACGACGAGCGACGGCACGCCTCCGGCGGTCGCCGGTCGCGTGACGGTTCCGGGTGGCGGCGAGAATTGCTCGTTCAAGGACTCGAACGTGGCGCGAGCCCGGACCAGGTCTGGGTCGGTGGCGACCAAGCCGCGCATCGGCTCGAGCGTCCGCGCGACCCTCCCGAGCAACTCGCCTCCGACTGCGAGCGCCGCCGCGACCGCCTGGTCGACGTCGCGCAGCAGCTGACGCGAGCGGTCGAGCAGCGCCTCTCCGGCCAGCGTCAGCTCGACGCTGTGGGTCGAGCGCCGTAGGAGCTCACACCCGACGAGCTGCTCGAGGCCGCGGATCTGCCGGCTGAGCGCGGGCTGCGAGACATACAGCCGCTCCGCCGCGCGACCGAAATTCAGCTCCTCGGCCACGGCCACGAAGGCCCGCAGGTGGCGCAGCTCGATGCCCTCGGGAGCGCGCGGAAACGGAAGGACGGTGCCGGGCTGATCCACTCGCCAAGTATGACCCCGCGGGGTGAGCGGCGGTTATGCCGATCGTGCAACACGGTCTTGCACGATCGGTCTTTCCCTTCACGCGCGGCCGGTGCAAGCCTGGCCTGCGTTGATGGTCGCCGACATGACACTCAGGTTTGGCTCGCGCCGCGTGCCCACCACCGTGCACTGGCCGCGGGTCACGACCGCGTGGTTGACGCTCGTGTTGAGTGACGAGCTCTCACCCGTTGACCCGTGGGTGAAGAGCACCGTGGTGATCGCGCTTCCCGGTCTTCACCCCGAGTGGCTCGCGCTCGCGACACTCAACTGGGCCGGCGAGCACGCCGGCGAGCTCGGCGCCGACGGTGATTGTCTGGTCGTGGCCGGAGGCGCGCGGGCGGCGATGCTGGCACTGGCGGCGCGAGACGCCGGGTGGCCGGTACTGCACCGTCAGCTCGTGGTGCGTCCCGAGTTCACACGGCCACCGCGCATGCCGGACGACCTCGCCGGCGCGCCACCGGCGACCGTGGTGTGCGGCGAGCGCGACGACGGCTCACGCTACGCGGCGCATCTGCGCGCCGCCGGCGTGGAGGTTCACGAGGTGCGTGATGTTGACTGCCCCTGAGGCCGTCGTGGCGAGCGGCTGCCATCGCGCGGAGCTCACCGCGTACTGTCACCGCATGCTCGGCTCGCGGTTCGATGCCGAGGACGCCGTTCAGGAGACCTTGCTGCGGGCGTGGCGAGCGTCCGGACGCTTCGAGGGTCGAGCATCGCTCCGGACCTGGCTGTACCGGATCGCCACCAACGTGTGCCTCGATGCGCTCGGACGTTCCGCGCGCCAGCCGGTCCCGGTCGAGGAGGTTCCCGAGTCCGTGCTGGATC
This sequence comes from Solirubrobacteraceae bacterium, assembly GCA_035252415.1. GTDB lineage: Bacteria > Actinomycetota > Thermoleophilia > Solirubrobacterales > Solirubrobacteraceae > Palsa-465. The sequence continues at coordinate 1,714 of DATFDC010000514.1, read as the reverse complement.
CCGGCCGCGAGCCCGATCCCTTCGATCCCTTCGATCGCGCGCTCGCCCGTGAGACCGCGCGCTCCGCGGTCCTCGCCGCCATCGGACTCCTGCCGCCGCGGCAGCGAGCCGTGCTCCTCTTGCGCGAGGTGCTGTCGTGGCGCGCGACCGAGGTGGCCGACCTCCTCGGGACGACGACCGCCGCCGTCAACAGCGCGCTCCAGCGGGCGCATGCCTCGGTCGAGGCGATTCATCCGGACGGGATGATCGAGGCGCGGGACCCCGCCGAACGGGAACTGCTCGAGCGTTACCTCGCCGCGTTCGCCGACGATGACGTCGATACGCTGGTGGCTCTGGTCAGGGAAGGCTCAGCTGCGTGACGGCGGCGGGCCATGGCGGATCACGCCAAGCTCGCGCTTGACCGCGGCGATCCGCTCGTCCGGCACTCGCGATCCCTCGGCCGGCGGCTGAAGCCACGGCCACAGGGCAGGCTCGGCGAGCGCTCGCACGTAGTCCTCGATCCCGGCGGGCGCTGAGAGAAAGAGCATCCGTGCCGTGTCGGACTCGACGCGAAAGGTGTGCGGCGTCCCCGCCGGGGCGAACAGGGCCGCCCCGGGGCCACATCGGCGGCCGCGTGTCTTAACCCACGCCGGCGGGGCGGCCCGATCGTCCGCGAGCTCGGCCTCGACCAGCCAAGCCGTCACCTCGCCGTCGATGACGTAGAACGTCTCGTCCTGGGGATGCGAATGCAGCGGCGGCGCCGCGCCGTGGGGCAACACGCCCTCCCAGAGGGCGAACCTCCCGCCGGTCTGCCGGCCTTCGAGCTTCATGCGCGTGAGCGTGCCCAGGAACCACAGGTCCTCGCTGTCGGTGACGGCGCAGGGCTCGGCACGCAGCCCGGCTTCGTCGAGGACGCTTGCCGAGCTCATGCCCGTACCTCGAGCCGGAAATGCTCGGGCCGCTCGTAGGGCCGGTCGCCGGCGCAGCCGACGGCCAGGACCCGGGCCCCGTCGGGTCCGGCCACCAGCTTGCGCGTGGCCGGCGCGGCGATCCGCACGAGTTGCCCGGCGCCGACCGTGAGCCGCTCGTCGTCGATGTGGAACTCGGCCGAGCCGCGCAACAGCACGTAGACCTCCTCCTGGCCGTCGTCCGCGTGGTCGTGTGCGGGGTACTCGGAGAACCCGGCGGGGAAGTCGAGCACCTGCATACCGAAAGACCGGATCCCGAGCTCGGCGCCGGCCAGCTTGACCGCGCCGTGGTGGATCGACTCGAGCTCCTCGATTGACTTGACCGTGTAATCGCTCATCGCTGCCTCCTTGACTGGATCTGCCGCCAGCCTGGCAGCCGATGGCGCCCTCCGGATCGGTCACGCGGCCCATGTTGGCCCGCCGGCCTGCCTATCTTGCGGGCCTTGCCAGCAGCCCTCGCTTGCGTGCCTGCTCGACTGCCGCGTGCCGGTTTCCCGCCCCGAGCTTGCCCAGGATCGCCGAAACGTGATGGGCGACGGTCCGCTCGGACAGGTGCAGCGCCTCGGCGATCTGCGCATTGGACGCACCGGTCTCGAGCACCTCGAGCACCTCGTGCTCGCGGCGCGTGAGCCCCGCCGGATGGGCGAGTGTCGAACGGCGTGGGCCACGGGTGGCGCGGGCACCCCACGCGGCGCGCTCGCGCGCGAACGCCCGCGCCGCGGCCTTCGCTCCGAGCTTGTGCAGAGTGGCCATCGCCTCGCGCGCGG
>DATFDC010000513.1:0-12802 GCA_035252415.1 Solirubrobacteraceae bacterium | reverse complement strand
CGATCTCCTCGGCCAGCGGGCGGCGGCCGCACATCCGGTAGGCGAGCGAGAACGCCGCGCCGGCGTGGCGGTCGAAGACGACCTCGAAGGCGCGCGGTTCGCCGTCGTACACGAGCGCCATCAACTCCTCGTCGGCCAGCGTGCGCAGGTCGCGTGAGAACGGGCGGATCACGCGAGTCACTACGGACCTTGGCTCGCTCCGGATCACCGGTGATCCGAGTGCCGGCGCCGCGCGTACAGGGGGTTGTCACAGCGCCGGCAATCAACAATCACGACGGAGGGGATCGATGACTCACACCCACGGAGCACTCGCGCCGGCGGCCGGGAGCGCCAGCGTCGCGCTCGACATCGGCGACGGGCGCGGAGCCCTCGTGCTGTATCCGAGCGAGCGCTTCCGCGGCCGCGAGATCGAGATCAGCTCGGCGGACGGTGACGGACACCGGGTCCACACCGGCGTGCACGAGCGTCACGCCGATGCGCGCTCGATGCTCACCGCGATCTTCGGCAGCCTGCCCGCCGGCGAGTACCGGGTGTGGGAGGATCAAACCACGCCCGGGCCGCTGGTCACGGTCTCCGAAGGCGCGGTGGCGGAGGTGCGGCTCGGATGACCCGTCGGCTGACATCGAGTGAATGGCGCACGATCGCCGGCATGGCCGGCGCGGTGCTCGGCCTGCATGTGCTCGGCTTCTTCATCCTGGTCGTGCTGGTCGCGCCGCATCACTACAACCTGGGTCCATCCGGCGGCTTCACGATCGGGCTCGGCCTGACCGCGTACACGCTGGGCCTGCGTCACGCGCTCGACGCCGACCACATCTCGGCGATCGACAACACCACTCGCAAGCTGATGGCCGAGGACAAGCGGCCGCTGAGCGTCGGCTTCTGGTTCTCGCTCGGCCACTCGACGGTCGTGTTCGCGCTGTCGTTCCTGTTCGCGATCGGCATCCGCGCGCTGAGCGGCCCGGTGCAGCACGGCGACTCGACCCTGCACACGGTGACCGGATGGGTGGGCACCGGCGTGTCCGGGACCTTCCTGTACGTGATCGCCGCCGTGAACCTGGTCATCCTGATCGGGATCGCCAGGCTCGCGCGCGAACTGCGCAGCGGACGCTTCAGCGAGGAGCAACTCGAGCAGCGGCTCGACTCTCGCGGGTTGATGAGCCGCGTGCTCGGGCGGTTCACCCGCGCGATCTCGACCCCCTGGCACATGTATCCGATCGGCGTGCTGTTCGGGCTGGGCTTCGACACCGCGAGCGAGGTCGCGCTGCTGTTCCTGGCCGCCGGCGCGGCCGGCGCCGGCCTGCCGTTCTACGCGATCCTCTGCCTGCCGATCCTGTTCGCCGCCGGCATGAGCCTGCTCGACGCGATCGACGGCTCGTTCATGAACTTCGCCTACGAGTGGTCGTTCTCCAAGCCGGTGCGCAAGCTCTACTACAACATCACGATCACCGGGCTGTCGGTCGTGGTCGCGCTGGTGATCGGGACCGTGGAGTTCGCCGGGCTCGCCGCCCAGCAACTGGGTGGCCACGGAGGCGTCTGGCACTGGGTGGCCGGCATCGACCTGAACACGCTGGGCATCGTGATCGCCGGCATGTTCGTGCTCACGTGGGCGATCGCGCTGTCGGTCTGGCGCTTCGGCCGGATCGAGGAGCGCTGGACCGCGCCCCATCTCGACCCGGACCCGGTCCCGTAGCGACCGGGCTACGTTCCCGCCCGGCTCAGGCCTATCCCCAGAGGGTCGAGATCGGGGCCGCGATGATGCCGTCGGAGAGCTCGTATTGCCTCGGCCCTGTGTGCAGGACGATCCCGGCGACGAAGTGGTCGCTGAGCTCACCGCGTAGCCAGCGCAGGTGCTTGGCGTGCCCTATCACCCAACAAATAGCCGCCTTCTCACGCAGGGAATGCTGGTCGTTTCACGCAGGCATGGCAGTCGGTTAACGCAGTAGTAAGACGTGCGACGCATCTCCGGGCGGCGAGCCACCCGAGCCAGCGCCTACCGAGAACGGCCGAACGCGCCGGCGATGACCCCGCCGTCGGTCCGGCGGGTGTGACCGGCCACCGGGACGTACTGGGCGCGCGGGGCGAGCGAGAAGCCCTGGGCCGAGCCCGGGTGGACGCCGGTGTGGCGGCACGGCGAGCCGGCCGACAACCGGTAGTCGTAACGCGCGGGGTCGACGAAGCCTGGGTGGGCGGTCAGGCAGTTGTGCCTCACGCGCGCGTGCGGTTGTGAGACGAACACCGGGCTGCCGAAGCTGAGATCGTTCTCGGCCAGCACCGGCCGGGTGACCGAGGGTGCGACCGCGATCGCCGCGCCCCTGCCGATGTCGTTGACGAACGTGTCGTTCACGACGTACAGACGCGAATCGGGGTTCAGCGAGCCCTCCTCGCCATAGGCCAGCATGTCGTAGTTCGGGCTGCGGGGGCCCTGCTGGATGACCGTGCCGATCACGTAGGAGAGGCCGCCGTTCGGCAGGTCGAGCTCGTAGCTGTCGGTGCCGTGCTCGCCGGTCAGACGGTCGTAGAGGATGTAGTTGCGAAGCGCTCGCGACTTGACCAGGTGGCCCTCGTGGGCATCGGTCGAGTAGCTGTAGCGCAGCGTGAAGCTCCGCACGTGGTTGATGTAGATGTTGTGCGAGAAGCCGGTGCCGAAGCCGTTGTGCGCGAACACCGAGGAGTCGATGGCGATCGAGCTCGCCGGGTTGTCGCCGGCCAGGATGCCCTCCTGGTTGTTGTGGAAGTAGCAATGCTCGACGAGCAGGTTCGCTCCCTCCTGCCGGATCCCCGCGCCGTTCTCGTCGGGCACGCGTGCGCCCGAGAACTCGACGTTCTCGATCGTCGTGTCGTTGCCGGCGATGACCCAGATCGCCTTGCCTTCGCTGGCCCGGCCGGCGGCGGCGATGTGGGCGCGACCGTGAACTCCGACGATCGTCAGGCGGTTGGTCGACCAGGCGCACACGTCGCCGCGATAGGCGCGGTTGCCCCGGGCGTCGATCCGGATCTGATCGCCGGCACGAGCTGCGGCGATCGCCTGGCAGGGACGTCGGTAGCGCTGCCCGGGGCCGACGTGCAGCACGCGGGCGCTCGCTGTGGCCGGGACGAGGAGAATGATCGCGCCGGCGAGTAGTGCGATGCTTCGGGGCACGTCTGGGCCGAGCATAGACATCTGGGTCTGCCCGACCTGCGGAGCCAACTATCCGCCGGGGCCCGATCCCCCGGCGCGCTGTCCGCTGTGCGAGGACGAGCGCCAGTGGGTTCCGCCGACCGGGCAGGTGTGGAAGAAGATGGGCGAGCTCGCCGAAGAAGGCATGCGGACCGAGGTGCGCGACGTCGAGCCCAACCTGTTCGGGATCGGGGTGCGGCCGGGCATCGGAGTGGGCCAGCGGGCGCTGGTCGTCCGCACCCCGGAGGGCAACCTGCTGTGGGACCCGCCGCCGTTCATCGACCAGGCGGCGATCGACGCGGTCCGCGAACGGGGCGGGCTCGCCGTGGTCACCTCGAGCCACCCGCACATGTACGGCGCGCTGGTCGAATGGAGCCACGCCTTCGACGCCGAGATCGTCCTGCCCGAGGCCGATCTCCCGTGGCTGATGCGCCCCGACCCCGCCGTGCGCAGCTGGGCGGGCTCGACTGAGCCGGTTCCAGGCGTGACCCTCGTGCAGTGCGGCGGCCACTTCGCGGGCAGCGCGGTGGCGCACTGGAACGGCGCGCTGTTCGTCGGGGACACGCTGTTCGTGACCTCCGGCGCGGACCGGGTGTCGTTCATCTGGAGCGCGCCGAACCGGCTGCCCCTGCCCGAGCGTGAGGTGCGCCGCATCGTCGAGGCGCTGGCCCCCTACGACTACGACCGCATCTACGGCGGATGGTGGGACCCGGTGATCGACCACGACGCCAAGCGGATCGTGGAGCGGTCCGCCGCGCGCTACATCGAGATCGTGCGAGGCGAGTTCGACCCGGCTCCTGGACCGAGCCGATAGACCGCGCGGGCGTTCTCGCGGAGGATCATCCGGGCGGCCTCGGCCGCCGCTGCGTAGTCGGACAGAAGCGCCGGCAGCACCTCGGCCAGCGACTCGCGCCACCAGCGGGCGGCCAGCAGGTAGAGCTCGGGGGTGCGCGAGGCATCCGTCGCGTACAGCAGCTTGGAGACCGGCGCGAGCTCGAGCGCCTCGTACAGCGCCGCGGCCGGGCGGGCCACGTGCGGGATGGTCAGCGACACGTCGAAGAACACGTTTCCGTACACGTGAGCCATCCAGCCCGCCTCGCGCACGAACGGATAGCAGTGCAAGAGAACCCACGTGGTCGCCCGGAACCGCTCGATCAGCGGTTTCAAGAGCCCGGGCCGGGCCGCGGGGAGCAGCAGGTCGGAGTCGCCGAAGCCGGTGTGGACCTGGACCGGCAGCGGGTCGCCGGTCGCCTCGTTGGCCTCGAGCGCGGCGAGCAGGGCCGGCCTGAGTGCGGCGCCTTCGAGCCGACCCGGCCGGCCGTCACCGTGCAGGGCATCGAGGTCGAGTCCGCCCCGGTAGGCGGCGATCGTCTTGAGCGCGGCGTAGCCGCGTGTGCGGGCACCGGCGACCGTCTCGCGCAACGCATCTAGCGCCTCGATCCCGATCGTCTCGGCCACCTGCTCGATCCGCATCACCGGCCGGGCCTGGCAGCCGGCCAGTTCAGCGAGCTCACCCGGACTCGTGCCGACGTCGACCGGCGGGAACCCCTCGTCGACCAGTAGCAACTCGGTGTTGGTCGCGCGCAGCAACGACGCGGCGTAGTCAGCCGGATCGGCGGCCACCCGCCGCGCGTACACCGCCTCCTCGTCGGGCTCGCAGCCGAGATGCGACGCCAGCACGCCGATCGCGCGGCGATACATGACCCCGGTGGCCACGTGCGGCCACTGGCGCGGGTCCGGGCTCTCGGAGAACAGGCCCCGGAACTCGTCCAGGCTGGCCGGCGCGGCGCGCAGGATGCCGTGCGCGTGGTGGTCGACCGCCGGGGTCGTGGTCAGTACTTCTCGAAATGACCCTGCTGCTCGAATGCCTCATCTCCCGCGGAGTAGGCCTCCCACTCCGAGCGGCGCACGGCCATGTAGGAGCCGGCCAGCTCCTCGCCGAGCGCGCCGAGCAACAGGCCGTCGGCGGCCAGCGCGTCGAGCGCCTCGGCCTGGGTGGCCGGCATCGGGTCGATCCCGCGCGCGGCGCGCTCGTCGTCGGGCAGAGTTCCCGGATCGACCTCGACCGGCTCGGGCGGCTCGAGCCCGCGCTCCAGCCCATCGAGCCCGGCCGCGATCAGTCCACCCAGCGCGAGGTACGGATTGGCGCTCGCGTCGGCGGCCTTGAGCTCGGCGTTGATCGACGCCTCCTCGGCCCCGCGGAACGGCGAGGCGATGCGGACTGGTGACTCCCGATTGTCATATCCCCAGCAGCGGAACGCGCCGGCCCAGTAGTGCGGGAGGATCCGGTGGTAGGAGTTGAAGCTCGGGGCGGTGAGCGCGCACAGGCCGGGGAGGTGGTCGAGCACGCCCGCGATGAAGGCGCGTGCGATGTCCGAGAGTCCATCCGAGCGCGATCGGTCGTAGAAGCGGTTCGTGCTGTTCTCCCACAGCGAGAAGTGGATGTGGCAGCCGTTGCCGGCGTTCTCGGGCCACGGCTTGGGGGCCAGCGAGGCGACCAGCCCGCGTCCGGTGGCCACGGCGCGGATCGTCTCGCGGACCAGGAGCTGCTCGTCGGCCGCCTGCAGCGCGGGGGCGTGGGCGGTCGAGATCTCCTGCTGGCCGTGCCCGAGCTCGGCGTAGTACTGCTCGAGCGGGATGCGCTGCGCGTCGAGCGCCGCGACAAGTTCGTCGACGTAGTCCTGGGCGGCGGTCATCGCGATGGTCGAGAAGCACAGCGCAGAGTCGATCGGCACGTACGCCCCGTCGACAACGGTGGCGAGCGAGAACTCGTTTTCGAACGCGGCGCGCAGCACGAGCCCCCGGTCGGCCAGCCCGCGCTCCATTCGCTTCAGGAACGAGCGCTGGCAGACGGGGGCCGGCGTCCCGTCCAGGCGCATGTGGTCGGTCAGCACGGCGCCCGAGTGCGGGGCGTAGGGGAGGACCCGGAACGTCTCGAGGTCGGGCACGAGCCGCACCTCGCCGACCGGCCCCATGCCGGCCACCGGTTGAAGGTGATCGAGGGAGTTCATCGCCTGCATGGCCACGGTCAGCCCGATCCCGGCGTTCAGGCGCCCGGCCAGCCCGTGCCGGGAGGACGCCTTGGCCCGCACGGTCCCGTCGTTTCCGCACCACAGGAAGCGGACGAGCCGGACGCCCCGATCCTCGACCGTGGCCAGCAGTTCGTCGGGACTCACACGCACGTCCTCACAGCTCGGTGCGGACGAGGGCGGCGCCGGCGCCGAGCGCCTGGAGCTTGGCGAACGCCCGGTCGCGCGGGAGGTACTTCATGCCGCAATCGGGCGCCGGGACGAGACGCTCGGCCGGCACGTGGGCGAGCGCATCGCGGATCCGGTCCGCGACCACCTCGGGGGTCTCCACGTGAGCATCGCCGAGGTCGAGCACGCCGAGCACGACGACCTTGGGACTGAGCTCCGAGAGCTGGCCGAGGTCGAGCTGGGGCTGGGCCGCCTCGACCGAGATCTGGTCGGCGGCGCAGTCGCTGAGCTCCCCGAGGAAGTCGTAGCGGTTCGCGTTCTTCTCGGCCACCAGGGCGGCGTAGCCGAAGCACAGGTGAACCGCGGTGGTGACGCTCAGGTCCTGCAGGGCGCGGTCGATCGCCCGGACGGCGATCCGCCGCGCGGTCTCGGGATCGTTGCGCAACCATGGCTCGTCGAGCTGGATCACGTCGGCGCCGGCCAGCTGAAGAGCGTGGGCCTCGGCGTTGACCGCCGCGGCCAGGTCCATGACCAGTTCGTCAAACTCGTCGTAGGCCTCGTTCGAGGCCTGCTGGGCCATCGTGAACGGCCCGGGCAGGGTGATCTTGACCTGACGGTCCGTGTTGGCGCGCAGGAACTCGATGTCGCGCACCTCGACCGCCTCGCGCCAGCGCACGGGGCCGACGATGCGGGGCACCGTCCGGGCCTCGCCACCGCGGGTGTGGATCGTCGCCGGGTGATCGGCGTCGACTCCCTCGAGCGCGGTGGCGAACCGGTTCGAGTAGCTCTCGCGCCGGATCTCGCCGTCGGTGATCGTGTCGATCCCCGCGCGCTCCATGTCGCGGATGGCCACGAGCGTGGCGTCGTCCTGGGCCTCCTCGAGATGGGCCGCGGGGATCCGCCAGGCGTGGCTCGCGCGCACGCGCGGGACCGAGTGCGACCCGAGCGCCTCGCGGTCGATCAGCCAGTCCGGCTGCGGATAGCTCCCCACGACGGTGGTCGATAGCGGACCTCGGGACATGGCGGGCCGAAGATAACCGAGAATGCCGGGGCATGAGCACTTCCGGGGTCGCGATCGTCACCGGCGGCGGCTCGGGCCTCGGGCGAGCCATCGCGCGCAAGCTCGGCGGGGCCGGGTACGTCGTGGCGTTGGCCGGCCGTCGGCTCGAGGCGCTCGAGGAGACCGGAGCGGAGCTGGCGGACTGGTTCGCCGTTCCGACCGACGTGAGCGACCCGGCGAGCGTCGAGGCCCTGTTCGACGCGGTTCTCGCCCGCGCGGGCCGGGTCGATCTGCTGGTCAACAACGCCGGCGCGTTCGGCCCGGGCGCGCCGGTCGGCGAGTACCCGATCGACGGCTGGGCCGCCACGATCGCGGTCAACCTGACCGGCGCGTTCCTGTGCGCGCGGGCGGCCTTCCGGGTCATGGCTTCCCAGCGTCCGAGCGGCGGGCGGATCATCAACAACGGCTCGATCTCGGCCCACGTGCCGCGTCCGAACGCGGTCGCCTACACCGCGTCCAAGCACGGCATCACCGGCTTGACCAAGGCCCTGGCGCTCGAAGGACGGACGCTCGGGATCGCCTGCGGGCAGATCGACATCGGCAACGCCGCCACCGAGATGACCCGCCAGATCGAGGCCGGAGCCCTGCAGGCCGACGGGCAGATCCGCGCCGAGCCGACCATGTCGGCCGAGGACGTGGCCGACGCGGTCCTGTACATGGCCGGCCTGCCGCTCGACGCGAACGTGCTGAGCATGACCGTGATGGCCACGGGGATGCCGTTCGTGGGAAGGGGATGAGAAACATGCGCCGCCTGATCCTGCTCCTCCTGGGGTCCTTGAGCGTGACCGCGTGCGGCGGCGGGTCGGGCAACTCGAGCACCAGCACCACGCATACGGTGGCGGCGAACCCCGAGCAGACGCGGTTGCTGTCCGAACTGCGCTCGGGCCTCGAGGCCCCGTCCTCGCCGGTGGCCAACGTCCGCGACCTCGACGAGTGCATCATCCAGCAGGCCAAGGGCCTGCCGCTGGCTCGCCTGCGCAAGCTGGCCGCCGGCGACGTCGGCACCGCGGATACCAACCCGCTGGTGGCCCGGTGCGTCGCTCAGGGGAAGGGGCTGACCTGGGTCCGCGGGGTGATCGCCAACGTCGTGTCCAGCAAGCTTCCCCCGCCGATCCCGGCCGCATTCAGCAAGTGCCTGCTCGCCGGCGTGAACAAGCTCACCCCCGACCAGCTGGCCACGGCGCTGAACAGGGGCGCCAACGGCAACCAGGCGTACTCGCGCCGGCTGGGCCGGCAGGTCGCCTTCGACTGCGTCAAGAAGCCGGCCGTGTTCGGGCCGTGGCGAAAGCTGTGGCTGGCGGAGATCCGGCGTTCCCTGAGCGGCCGCCAGCTCCCGGCGGCGTTCGTTCAGTGCGTGCTGGACAAGGCGGGGAAGATCGGTGCGACCGAGCTGATCGAACTCGTGCAGGCGGGATCGGCCGCCGAGACCGCGTACGGCGAGAAGCTCGGCCGCGAGTGCCGCTCGACGCTGAGCAGCTGAGTCGCCGGCGGTATGCTCGCGGCGACGCACCGACCCGACGGCGGCTGAGAGGAGACGAGATGGGAGCAACCGCGACGCGAACCCCGCAGGAGGCATTCCAGCACCACGGCGAGGTGCTGGTGGCCGGGGACCTCGAGGGGATCGTCAGCGACTACTCCGACGACGCGATCATCATCACGCCCGACGGCGTGCTGCGCGGCAAGGACGGCGTACGGCAGGCGTTCGAGAAGCTGCTCGGCGACCTCCCGAGCGCCGATTGGGAGCTGCTCTCGACGAACTTCGCCGACGACATCCTGCTGCTCGAGTGGAAGGCGACGTCCGAGAAGACCAAGGCCGAGGACGGGATCGACACGTTCGTGTTCCGGGACGGGATGATCCGCGTCCAGACCGTGCGCTACACGCTCACGAGCAGTTGAGCGTTCACATCTGTCGTTAAAGCTGCCAAACCCTCCGCCTCGACCGCTCGAGGAGGTTGAACCGCTGATTTGCGGGTATCACGCCTGCCGTGACGGTGATCCTCTGGCAGGGGATTGGACAGGCGTGATGATCGAACGCGATCCGAGGATGCAGACCGGGGCGTACATCACCGACGGGATCGATCTGTACGAGGTCACCGGCATGCAGCGGGGACCCGGGGTGATGGGCATGTCGACCGTGCGCATCGCGGTCGAGAACTGCCGCAACCTGCGCTGTCTCGAGTTCCTCCCGGACAAGATCAGGACCGCCTTCGAACTCGTGCGCGAGGCGCCGATCGGGCGCTGCCCCGACGTGCTCGAGCAGATCTCCTGGGATCCGGACCCCGCGCTGCCCGAGCGCCACGCGGCCTGACCGCCGGGCTCACCCCCCGGCGGGAATCAGGATGCCGCGGCCCTGGAGCCGGCCGCCGTCGAGGTCGGCCATCGCGTCGTTGATCGCGTCGAGCGGATACGTACTGGTGTGCAGGGTGACCTGGCCCTGCGCGGTCAGCGTCATCAGCTCCTCGAGGTCGGCGTAGGTCCCGACCAGGTTCCCGATGAACGAGATCTCGCGGGAGATCACGTCGATCGTCGGGATGTCGATGTTCTCGCCGTAGCCGATCACGTAGTAGAAGCCGCCGTCGCGGACCATCGCGATCCCGTCCTCGATCGCGCCCTTCTCGCCGACGAAGTCGATGATCGCCTCGGCGCCGAACCCGTCGGTCATCTCCTTGACCGTGTCCACGTGCTTCGAGCCGTCGACCTTGACCGTCTGATCCGCCCCCATCTCGCCGGCCAGCGCGAGCGCCTTCTCGGACGGATCGATCACGATCACCTCGGCCGGGGTCATCGCCTTCAGGCACTGGATGCCGATGTGCCCGAGGCCGCCGGCGCCGATCACCACCGCGCGGGTGCCGGCCGTGAGGACCGGGATCGCCTTCTTGACCGCGTGGATCGCGGTCAGGCCGGCGTCCGCCAGCGCCGCGATGTCCTTGGGCTCGAGTCCGGGGCCGAGCTTGACCACCGAGCGCGCCGAGGTGTGCAGGAAGTCGGCGAAGCCGCCGTCGCGGTTGATCCCGGGGAACGAGCCGTTCTCGCAGTGCATGTCGTCGCCCCGCCGGCAGGCGCTGCACAGCCCGCAGGTGATGAACGGGTGGACGATCACCGTGTCGCCGACCTCCACGTTGGTCACCGCCGAGCCGACCTCGTGGATCCAGCCGGCGTTCTCGTGGCCGGGCGTGTATGGAAGCTGCACTCCGGACTTCTCGGCCCATTGGCCCTCCTGGATGTGCAGGTCGGTCCGGCACAGCCCGGCGGCGCCGATCCGCACGATCACATCGAGCGGCCCGACCGTCTTGGGCTCGTCGACCTCGTCGAGCTTCAGCGGCTCGTGGTAGGCGTGCAACCTCGCGGCCTTCATACGGGCACAACCTCCTCTTCCGGATCGTCGACTTCCACGCCATGGCGCACGCGGAGCAGCGAGCGGCAGATGCCGCCGTTGACCTCGAGGCTCATCCGCACGAGCCGGGCCGTGCGCAGCCAGCGCTTGAGCTCGGCGGACCGCACCGGCTCGCCGCTGGGCAACACGAACGCCGGCGAGTCCGGGTCGCGTTCGAGGCCGAGCAGGCGGCGTAGCTCCACGCACCGGCGCGCGTCGGGAACGTCGGGCAGGTCTCGGAGCCGGCGCGCCGCCACCTCCTCGGGGATCGCCCCGCCCGCCAGCAATGCCTCGCACAGCCGCGACTCGCGGCCGACCAGCGCCTTGCGCAGGAACAGCTCGCGCAGGCTCTCCAGGTCGTCGTCGGCCGTCTCGCCCGGGAATGCGCCGGTGAACCCCTCGCCGTTGGCTAGCGCGGCGTTGATCTCGTCGCCCGTGTAGTGGTCGGTCAGGCGGATCGTGACCTCGCGGACCCCGGGCAGCCGGCGCACGACCGCCCGCGCGTCGGCCGCCATCAGGAACGCGAAGTTCGGCGCGCACTGCGGCGTGGGGAGACGCAGCGACACCTCGACGTCGCCGCCCGGGCTCACCTCGCACGAGGACACGAACCCGAGCCTGGTGATCGGCTCATCGAGCTCGGGGTCGTAGACCTCGGCGAGCGCGTCGATGACGCGCTCTCTCATGATCACGCGGACTCGACGCCGACTGCCGCCTCCCGCTGGGCCGGCTCCTCGCCGGGGACCCGGAACTCCTCGGGCACCTCGATGTCGTACAGCTTGGCCGCGTTCAGCCCCATGATCTTCTTCTTGGTCACGGTCGTCGGATGCGGATAGTCCGAGTACTCCTCGGTGTCGGGCATCTGCCAGTCGACGAACCCCTCGACCTGCCACTGGGGCTCCCAGATGCCGTAGTCCGAGCCGAACAGCATCTTGTCCTCGCCGACCCAGAACAGCAGCTCGCCCATGACCTTGTTGAAGAACCGCGGGCGGGCGTGCATCAGGCCGCCGATCACCACGGCCAGGCCCGCATACACGTTGGGCTCCTGCGTGGCCATGAAGCAGAAGTCCTCGATCCGCGGCAGCCCGACGTGCTCGATGATGAAGTTGAGCTCGGGGTTGCTGGTCGCCGCGACGTCGATGTCCCTCACGTCGAACGCATCCTTGTCCAGCGGCCAGATCGTCGGGCCCTTGTGGGCGTGGACGTTCTTGATCCCGAGCTCCTTGCACTTGTCGAGGAAGACCTGCGCCTCGGGATCGTCCAGCCTCCAGCCGCGCGAGCCGTTGTTCCACTCGGCCGTGTAGACCTTGACGCCCTTGAGGTTGTAGCGCTTGGCGTCCTCCTCGAGTTGCTTCAGCCCCGCCTCGCCCTCGCGCGGGTCGAACCGGCCGTTGACGATCAGCTTGTCCGGATACTTCTCGGCGATCCGCGCGTTGCGCTCGGTCGTGTTGAAGCCCTCCGTGTACCACTCCTTCAGATACGTCGACTGAAGGACCGCGTGGTCGATGTGGCCGGCTTCGAACACGTCGTGGACGTAGTCCTCCTCGGAGTACTTCATGAACTTCTCGAGCGGCCAGTGCGTCTCGGGAGGGCCGAGGCCCATGTAGGCGTGGAAGCACTCGATCCACCCCTTCGCGTACTGCTCCTGCCCCTTGACCCAGTTCGCGGGACTGGCGTCCCAGAAGTGCTGGTGGCCGTCGACGACGAAGTACTTCTCGCCATCCTTCTCGTACATGCCCTCTCCTCTCGACGGTGGTGAGGGCACTCTACTCCGACGCCGGTGGCGGGCTCAGGCTTTTCTGGGGCCTCGCTTCGCTCGGCGTCCGCGGGACCGGGCGACCCCGTCCGGTCAGGTTGTGGGATGTCGAGCAGCGACCCGGCGTGCATCATATGGAGGGGGGTCTGTCAAGCGGCAGGGTTGATGGTTGCCGTTGGGCGGTCGGTGTTGGGTTGGTGTGGTGGCGGCTGGTGGGGCGGTCCGGGCGCTGCCGGGTTTCGCGACGGTGGTCAGCCTCATA
>DATFDC010000512.1:0-5117 GCA_035252415.1 Solirubrobacteraceae bacterium | reverse complement strand
CGCGGGCGACATCCGGCCGGCGCCCGAGATCAGCAGCACCCGCGTGGCCGGCGAGGCCTCGCGCAGCGCGGCGCACAACTCGGCACCGGACTCGCCGGCCAGGAACAGGTCGACCAGCGCGACCTGGGGCTTGTGCGCCCGGGCCAGCGCGAGCGCCTCGGCACCGGTGCGAGCCTGGAAGAAGCGCTCGACCCAGGGCTGCTCGCCGAGCAGCACGCGAAAGCCCCAGTGGACCACGTCGTGATCGTCGACGACGAGCACGCGCAGCCGCCGGTCGTCCATCACTCGCCGCCCTGGGCGAGAGGCACGACGAGGCGCACCTTCCAGCCGTCATCGCCGACCCGCCCGAACTCGACCGTGCCGCCCTGCTGAAGCGCCTCGAACGCGGCCAGCCGCAGCCCCATGCCGGAGGAATCACCGCCCGCCGGCCGAGCGCCGTCGTTGCGCACCTCGAGCGTGAACTCGTCGTCATCGCGCGAGACCGCCACCTCCACCCGGGTGGGGTCGGCGTGCTTGGCGGTGTTGCGCAGCGCCTCGGCCAGCACCGACTGGGCCAGCGGCTCGAGGTCGGCCGGAACGCTCGACTCACCGTGCCAATCGACCTCGACGACCATCCCCGGCGACTTGCGCACCCGCTCGAGCTCGGCGGCCAGACTTGTGCCGGTCTCTTGGGCGAGCGGCGCCAGGGGTCGTTCCAAGGCGCGGCGCAGATCGGCCAGCGCCTCCTGCATCTCGATCCGGCAGCGCTCGCGCTCGTCGCGGTCCAGCGGCTGCTCGGCGCCCAGCACGAGCGAAACTCCGAACAGGCGCTGGAGCACGCTCTCGTGGATCTCGCGGGCCAGGTCGAGGCGCTCGCCGAGCCGGCGCATGCGCTCCTGCTGGCGGGTCACGTTGCGGGCCGCCGCCACCAGCGCAGCGGTCTTGCCGAGCGTCCAGAGCAGATGGCGCTCGCCGTCGGAGAGCTCGAACCGGCCCCCGCCCCGGTCGGCGCAGATCACCCCGTAGGCGTAGCCGCCCGCGCTCATCGGCGTACACACCAGCGTGGTGACGCCGAGCAGCTTGGCGTACTCGGGCGGGACCTCCTCCTCGATCCGCTCCGAGACGACCACGACCTTGTCCTCGAGCAGGGCCCGCTGGGCGATCGGAGTGTTGACCAGCGTCGGGCGCACCCCCGAGAGCTGCTCGAACGGGATCCCATGGGAGCCGATCGCCCGCACCCGGCGGCGCGCCTCGTCGGCCATGAACACGGCGGCCCGCCGCATCGTGGTCAGGCGGCAGATCGCCTCGCATATCCGGTCGTAGAACTCGGTCGGCGCGGTGTGCATGTCGATCTCGGCCAGCAGCTCGACGAACACCTCGAGCGGCTCGACGCCGGCGAACAGCGACGGTGGCGCCGTAGTTATGGGCTGTTCGACGTTCACACAGCCACCGGCAGCTCGTAGCGCCGGCGGATCTCGTACAGCGTGGTGCGCTCGGCCGCCGGCCGTCCCGCGCGGTGCGCCGCGGCGACCAGATCGGCAGGCGTGAGCATGACGCCGTGATAGCTGCCGGCCATCCGCGAGATCGACTCCTCCATCAGCGTGCCGCCCAGGTCGTTGACGCCCCAGCGCAGCGACTCGGTGGCGGCGTCGAGCCCCATCTTGACCCAACTCGCCTGCAGGTTCCGAACCGTCCGCCCCAGCGCCAGTCGGAATGCCGCGGTGTGCTTGAGGTTCTCCTCGCGCGAGATCTCCTCCACTCCGTGCGTGCGCCCGAGCAGCGTGTGGAACGGGATGAACGACAGCGGGACGAACTCCGTGAACCCGCCGGTCCGCTCCTGCAGCTCGCGCACCACCCGCATGTGCTCGGCCAGCTCCCACGGCTCCTCGACGTGGCCGAACATGACCGTGACGGTCGAACGGATGCCCTCGGCGTGGGAGGCCTCGATGATCTCCACCCACCGCGCCACCGGCAGCTTGTTGGGCGAGATCCGCTGGCGCACGCCGTCGTGCAGCACCTCGGCGGCGGTGCCGGGGGTCGAGCCCAGCCCCGCCTCCCGCAGCCGGTCGAACACCGCGCGCGGCGACAATCCGCTCACGTCGCACATGTGCGCGATCTCCATCGGCGAGTACGCGTGCAGATGGATCTGCGGCGCCGCGCGCTTCGCGACCCGGAGCCACTTCTCGTAGTCCTCGAGCCCCCAGTCCGGATGGATGCCCGACTGCATGCAGATCTCGGTGGCGCCGAACTCGACCGCTTCGCCGACCCGCCGGACGAAATCCTCCTCGGAGTGCTCGTATGCGTCAGGCGAGCGGCGCGACTGGCCAAAGCCGCAGAACGCGCAGCCGACCGTGCAGATGTTCGAGACGTTGATATTTCGGTTCACGACGAACGTGACGGTGTCGCCGGCGAGCGAAGCGCGAAGCTCGTCGGCCGCGGCCCGCATGTCCTCGATCACCTCCGGCCGGCGCTCGGCGAACAGCGCGGTGAGCTCCTCGGCGCTCAGGGCAAGACCGTCGCGCGCCCGCTCGACCGCCCGCGGCGCCGCGTCGTCGGCCACGTGCAGCTCAGCCCGCCGCCCCGATCCCTGGCGCGGGATGAACGACCAGTAGTGCGCCTTGACCACGTCCATGACCGGCCGCGAGATCCACTCGGGGTCGATGTACTCCGGGTAGACGCACAGCCGCTCGGTCAAAGCCAGCCCGTCGGCCCGCAGACGCTTGCGGACCTCGCTCGGCGACGGGAAGGGATGCTCGGGCGAGATGTGGTCCCCGTTGGCGCTCAGACCGCCCAGATCCGTGGCGCCGGCCCGGACCAGGTCGAGCCACCAGTCGCTCAGGTTCGGCGGGACCTGGATCCCGATCCCCGGCATCAGCCGCCGGGCCTCAGCGACCAGCCGCTTCATGTCCTCGACGCTCACCTCGCAGGCCCACGCCGGGGCGTCGCGCTGTGGGCCGTCCCACACCCCGGTCCGCCAGTACTCGCGGGTGGCGGCGTCGGCGATCTGAGCCGGCTCGCGGCCGTAGTACTTCTCATGCGGGACGTAGTTCTGGAGGATCACCTCCTGGATGTGCCCGTAGCGCTCGTGCAGCCGCGCGATCTCCTCCAGAGCCGCGACCCGTTCCTCCTCGGTCTCGCCGATCCCGACCAGGATCCCGCTCGTGAACGGGATCTTTAGCTCCCCGGCCAGCGCGATCGTCTCGAGCCGCCGGGCGGGGTGCTTGGTCGGGGATCCCTGGTGAACCACCAGGTCCGGGTTGATCGACTCGAGCATCAGCCCCTGGGAGGCGGTCACCTCGCGCAGCCGCGCAAGGTCCTCGCGGCTCAGCACGCCGAGGTTCGTGTGCGGCAGCAGGCCCCGTTCGAGCGCCCGCTCGCACGCCCACACCACGTAGGCGGTGAAGTCCGCATGGCCGTACTCCGCGAGCCGCCGCGCCACCTCGGGATTGACCTCCGGCATCTCGCCGGTCAGCACCAGCAATTCCTTCACGTGATGGCGCGAGACCGCGCGATCGAGGATCTCCACCACCTCATCCGGCGAGTACAGGTGCGCCTGGTGGGTCGCGAAGGCGCAGTACTTGCAGTAGCAGCGGCACGTTCGCGACAGCGACAGCGTGAGGTTGCGACTGAACGTGACCCGGCGGCGCATGCGCGCGGCCCATTCTACGAACCGCATATCCTGGAGCCCGCCCATGCGCGCAGCGACGCTCGCGACGGCGCTGGTCGCCTGCCTCCTCGCGGCGTGCGGCTCGAGTGCCTCCACGACCGCCACGCGGGCGCCCGAGCAGCCGGCGACGGTGATGCTCGACTTCACCCCCAACGCCGTGCACGCCGGCATCTACTCGGCGATCGCACGAGGCTACGACCGGGCCTCCGGGGTTCGCCTGCACGTGACCGCGCCTACCGCCTCGACCGTCCCGATCAAGCTGCTCGAGACCGGCAAGATCGACTTCGCGATCCTGGATATCCACGATCTCGCGATCGCCGATCAATCGAGCCCCACCCGGCCGCGCATCGTGGGGATCCTGCCGATCGTGCAGCGGCCGCTGTCGGCGGTGATCGCCGCACCGGACATCACCTCGCCACGGACGCTCGAGGGTCAGACGGTGGGGATCACCGGCGTTCCGAGCGACACCGCCGTACTGCGGTCGGTGGTCGCAGGCTCAGGCGGTGACCCCGCCAAGGTGAAGACGATCACGATCGGATTCAACGCGGTGACCGACCTGCTGGCCGGCCGCGTGGCCGCCGCCACGGCCTTCTGGAACGACGAGGGACAGGCGATCCAGAGCAAACGGCCCGGCTTCCACATCTTCCGGGTCGAGAACTACGGCGCGCCGGCGTATCCGGAGCTCGTCCTGTGCGCCACTCCGAGCACCCTAAGGCGCACTCCCGCACTGGCCCACGGGGTCGTCGACGCGCTGGTGCGCGGCTACCGGTACACGGTTCTCCACCCTCGGCAGAGCGCGGATGACCTCGAGCGCCAGGTTCCCGGCCTTGACCCGAGCCTGGTGCGGGCGCAGCTCGCGAGGCTGCTGCCGGCCTTCAATCCCGCGGGCGGCCACATCGGGGAGCTGAACATCGCGACTCTGCGCGCGTGGGCCAAGTGGGAGGCGCGTTTCGGGATTGTCAGCCGAACGCCCGACGTGGCGACGATGTTCGATCCCGCTTTTGCCGGCCAAGCCGGCTGACCGGCAAGAATGTCGGCATGAGATCGCGGGGCGGGCTGGTCACCGGCGTGCTCGTCGCGGTGGCCACGGGGGCTGTGGCGGTCGCGCTCGGGGTTGCGCTGCTCTTGACCCACATCGTCGATCTGCGCAGCAGCGCGAACAACAGCCTGCGCACCGGCACCTACCTCGACGCCACCCTCAACGTCGAGCGTCTGGTCGTCGACGCCGAGACCGGCTTGCGCGGCTACGTGATCACGACCGATCGCGGGTTCCTCGCCCCCGAGCGCTCCGCTGCGGCGGCCATGCCCGGCGCCGCGGCCGCGCTTCAGCGCGCCGCGGCCAGCGATGGGGCGTTCGAGACCCAGGCGGCGCGGCTCGTGTCCTCGGCGCGCTTCTACCTCGACACCTACGTGCCACAGGTGATTCGCGAGGTGAGCACCAATCCAGCCCTCGCTCGTTCGGTCGCCACGA
>DATFDC010000511.1:0-5182 GCA_035252415.1 Solirubrobacteraceae bacterium | reverse complement strand
GGAAGCTCGCCGCCTGGTCCGACGAGCCGCGCGGCGTCCTCGGTCAGCGTGAGGCCGGTCCCGCCGCGCGGCCGGGCCGGCGCCTCGGCGGTGGCGCGGTAGACGTCGAGGAGTTGGTGCGCGGTGGCGTCCCAGGTCAGGCTCCCGGCCGCGGTTTCGATCGCGGCCAGGTTGCGCTCGCGGGCCTGATGGTCCTGGAGGAGCGCTCGGGCGTGCTTGGCGCTCGAGTTTGCGTCCCATGGCGCGATGCCCGCGGCCTCGTCGGGCAGGAGTTCGCTCAGCGCACTCCCCGGGGCCCACAGGCACGGGACGCGGTGCGCTGCGGCCTCGAAGGGGACGAGCCCGAATCCCTCGAGCACCGTCGGATAGATGACGAGGTCGGCTCGGGTGTAGAGCCAGTGTTTTTCCGCCTCGGTGACCGGGCCGAGGTCGAGGACGGCGGGCGCAAGGTGCGGGTGGCTTTGGACGAAGCGCTCCTCGTGGGGCTGGGACGAGCCGTGGGCGACGCGCGGGCCGGCCAGCACGAGCGTCGCCTCGACTCCCTGTTCGCGCAGCGCTTGCAGCAGCCGTAGCGCGAAAACCCGGTTCTTGTGCAGAAAATCGGTGCCCAGGCAGAAGAGGACCGGGGTTTCCGAGAGCCGCTCGCTGCCCGCGGGAGCCGCTGGCTCGGTGTTCGTGACCGGGTGGTCGACGCCGAGATGGACCACGCTCGCGCGGGCCGGCTCAACGAGCTCCTCGCCGAGCGCGTCCTCGCGGGCATGCGCGGAGAAGAACAGGACCCGGTCGGCGGTTCGCAGGCCGAGGCGGGTGAGTACGCGATACTCCTGCCAGGCGGCGGCGCTCGGGAAGTAGGCCGGGCTGTGGTAGGCGATCAGGTCCTGCTGGGTTACGAGCAGCCGCTCGCCCAGCGACTCGACGAAGGTCAGCTCGCCCGCGTTCGAGAGCTGAAAGGGACGGTGAACTATGTCCGCCGCGGCGGCGCGCGAGGCTTCCCGGTAGGTGAGGAGATCCACGCGCGGGACGGCCCGCAGGCGGCTCAGCGCGTGCTCGCTGGGCTGATCGGGGACGATCGCGCTGAGGCGGACCTGCTCGGTGCGGGCCAGGCCGGCGATCAGCTCGAGCACGTGGACATGTGTGCCAGTGGTAGGACCGGACAGGATGCTCGCGTCGATCGTGGCCGACAGCCCGCGCACGGCCCGCCGGGCCGCGTTTTTCGCGCGGCTCACAGGTGCGCTCGACGCCTCGGCGCGGGGCGGCGACGGGCTGGGGTCGAAGACCAGCACGTCGTCGGCCAACACGTGGGCCAGCCCGACCTCGGCGCAGCCTGTGCGGAAGTCCTCGCCGCCGGTGCCGAGGCCGCCGACCAGATCGAGCGCGCTGCGGCGTACATACACGCAGGCCGCATCACCGGGCGACTCGATCCGCGGGCGGACCCGGAGCGACCCCGCGCGCACCTCGGCTGCGGCCGGCTCGAACAGATCGGCCGGGGCGCGGTCGAGGTCGTGCTGGGTGAGCGCGGTGGCGGTGGCTGTGGTCGCGCTCGCGTAGGCGGCCTCGCGGAGGGACTCGAGCCACCCCGGAGCGACGCGGCAGCCCGGCCGGAGCAGGACAACGTCGCCGGGCGCGGCCCGTTCGAACGCCTCGGTCTCGGTGTCCACGGTCAGGACCGGGACGTCGTCCGGCGTCTGGGCGCGCACCTTGCCGCCCGTGTCGGTACCGGCGCCGACGATGCAGACCGCGACGTCCGTGCGGTTCAACCGCCCCTCCGGGCGATCAGCATCAGCGTGTGCCCGAGCGGCGCCGCGCGCGGCCGTGAGCCGAGCCGGTCGAGTGGGGCGAGCGCCCGCTGGAGGCCCTCCGGCAAGCGCCGCCAGGTGTAGGTGACCGCATGCAGCTCGGGCTCGAGACCTGCTCGCCGGGCCTCCGCGCACAGGCGGCGCGGCGAGAGCGGGATGTCGTCGGGGGTGCCGTGGACGGCGGTGGCCGTGCCAGTGCGGTTGGCCAAGGTCAGCCCGAGGCCGACCGGATGCCACAGCCCGGGCTCGATGGCCACCATCGCCCCTCCGGGCCTGAGCAGGCGAGCCGCCTCGGCGAAGCAGGACTGGAGGGGGCCCTGGTAGGCGATGTGGTGCAGGACCAGCCGGTATAGAACGACGTCGAACGAGGCCGCCGGGAAGTCGAGCCGGCCGGCGTAGCCGAGATGGATCTCGTCGGCACGGTCCAGGGACTCGACGCCGGCCACGCGTTCAGGATCCGAGTCCACCGCGACCAGGCGGAAGGCGGGTGCGGGGAACAGATGGCGGCCGGGATGCCAGCCGGCGCCGACGGACAGCACTCGGCCGGAGGAGATTCCCAGATGGGCCGCCAGCAGACGCTGCTCGCGTTCGATCAGGTGCTCGTAGTGCGCCTGGAGCGTCGATTCACGGGTCACGCGATCGAGCAGGTTGTCGGGGTCATGCGGCGCGCAGCGCATCTGGGGCGGTTCGGAGATCGTCATGTCGGGTCGCGGTCGCGCCGGGCCAGGAACGCGAACTGCCCGCAGAGAAGCAGCTTGGTCGCGTTGAGCGTCCGCCGGTCGGCCTTCAGCATCCGGGCGCACGCATCGAGCGCCCGGTTCACCGGCGATTCTCCGCCCCACCAACGGTAAAAGCAGCGGTGGTTACCGGCCAGGCGCCACGCGATCAACGTCAGCCCGTCGATCCCGGGTCGCACCTCGACCGGGCGCAAACCGGCCTGCTCCAGCAGGGCGAGGAATCCGACGGGGGTGTAGTTCCACAGGCTGAGCGAGTGATAGGGCTCGAGCTGGGAGGTTGAGCCGGCCAGGTAGCCGCCGGGGGTCAGGACGCGCCGGACCTCGGCCAGGAGCGGCTCGGGCCGGCGGACGTGCTCGAGCACCTGCTTGCAGTAGACGAGGTCGAAAGTGCCTTCCTCGAACGGCATCGACACCCCATCGAAGGTCTCGAACCGGGCGTCGGTCCGGGTTCGCTCACGCGCCTCGGGCGAGCCGGGTACATCGAGCCCGACCCACTGCACGTTGGGGTCGCGGGCCCGGAACACGTCGACCGAGCCGCCGGCGCCGCAGCCCAGGTCGAGGACCCGCCAGGGACCGTCGGCTGGGCGCCCGATCTCGCGCTCGGCGTAGCGGTCGGCCAGGGTCTGGCGCGCGTGATCATCCGGCAGGACGTCGCCGAGCAGCTCCTTCAGGTCGCGACCGGGCAGCCGGAGCTTGCCGCGTGACAATTGGGGCGGCGTTTTCCTCTACCGGTAGGGGACGCGCCGGTTCTCGCCGGCGGTTCGGTGAGCGACGAGCTGGCGGGCAAAGGCAGTCACGAACCGGGGGTTGTATCGCAAGTACCGCCTCCACAGCCGGCGCGGTTCCTGGGTCAGCCGGAAGGCCCACTCAAGCCCTGCTTTCTGGAGCATCGGGGGCGCCTGGGGGACCAGGCCGGCGAGGAAGTCGAATGCGGCGCCCACCCCGACCAGCACAGGCGCCTCGAGGTGGGGCCGCAGCGTGGCCATCCATTTCTCCTGCTTGGGCACGCCGATGCCCACCCAGACCACATCGGCTTCGGCCTGGTTGATGTCCTCGGCGACCGCGCTCCGCTCCTCGGCCGTGAGTGCGCGGAACGGTGGCGAGTATCCACCGACGATGTTGACCCCGGGAAAGCGCCGGCGCAGGCTGTTTCCGAGGTTGATCAGCGCCTCCTGGTCGCGCCCGCCGTAAAGATAGAACCTCTGCTCGTTCGAGGCACCACGCGCGAACGCCCGCGCCATCAACTCGGGGCCGTAGACCCGGTCGGTCAGTGAGCTCCCCAGGGCATTCAGCGCCCAAACGAGTGGCTGCCCGTCCGGCACATTGAGCGCATAGGGCGACTGCAACGCGGCTTGCAGCTCGGGATCCTCGTTCGAGGCCATCACGGTGTGCGTGTTGCAGGCGCACACGTAGCAGCGGCGACGGCCCGCCACCATCGAATCCATCCAGTCGAGCGTCCCCTCGTAGTCGGTCACCGCAATCGGCACGTTCACGACGTTGACCGTTGTAGGCCGTGCGATCGGGTTGGCGTAAGACTGAACGGGGGTGTTCGGACGCATCACGATTGCCTGCACAGCCGCGGTGGGTCAGCGTAAAACCGGTTTGTAGAGCTACGAATGTCCACTGCTGTAACGGGATACAGAGCCGGAGGTTGCGGGTTTGGTCCACCGCCGTGGCGGGTCGGGGCGTCCAATTATGTCCAAGATGCTTGACGGCGCACGTGTCCTCGGCGCTATGCTTGGCATCGACACGGAAGTCGGACGGGCCCGCGAGCATCGCCCCCTTTCTCGCGGGTCTTCGGACGGCCCCCAGCCCTACCAGGGTCGTCCTTCGGTCGGGCCCGTGCCGCCTTCGCGGTGCGGGCCCGCCACCTTTTGGAAGGTCCGCGGCGGCGGCGTTACGTCTACCCTCCGTTCGCCATGAACTGCCTCGTCACCGGCGGCGCCGGCTTCATCGGATCGCATGTCGTCGATGCCTTGGTGGCTCGGGGCGATGAGGTCACTGTGGTCGACAATCTTTCGAGCGGGAGACGTTCGAATCTGGCCGACGCCGAGGCCTGCGGCGTGGTGCTGCGGGTGGCCGACGTACGTGATTCCGGTGCGCTGGCATCGATCTTCGCAGCGGCCCGTCCCGAGGTGGTGTTCCACCTAGCCGCCCAGATCGACGTACGTCACTCAGTTGACGATCCGGCGCACGACGCTGACTCCAACGTGCTCGGCACCATCCGCGTGCTCGAGGCGTCGCGGGCGGCTGGCGTGCGGCGGGTCGTGAACACCTCGACCGGCGGGGGGCTGTACGGCGACGCTACGTCGATTCCAACCCCCGAGGACCATCCGATACGTCCGCTTGCCCCCTACGGCCAGGGGAAATACGCGGCCGAGGGCTATTGCTCGTTGTACACCCGTCTGCACGGTCTCTCGACGGTTTCGCTGCGCTACGGCAACGTGTACGGCCCGCGCCAGGACGTGCACGGCGAGGCCGGCGTGGTGGCGATCTTCTGCGGATGTGCGGTCGAGGGGCGCCGGCCCACCGTGTTCGGGGATGGGAGCCAGACGCGCGACTGGGTCGAGGTAGGCGACGTCGCGTGTGCGAACCTGCTCGCCGGCGACGCGGAGCTCACGGGACCTGTGAACATCGGGTCCGGGCGCG
>DATFDC010000510.1:0-2581 GCA_035252415.1 Solirubrobacteraceae bacterium | reverse complement strand
GCCGACTGTCAACCCCTCATAGGAGGACTAGATGGAAGCCGCAAACATCGGGCAGCGCGAAGCCGACGTCGCGCCGGCGGTCGAACCGACAGCCGGGCGAACCGCGGGAGCGTGGACGCCGGCTGATCCGGGGCCGTTGGGCCTCGCCGCTTTTGCCGGTACCACGTTCATGCTCAGCATCATCAACGCCGGCCTGGTCGGGGTCCAGCATGGTGCCCCGGGCGGTGGTCTGCTGCCGATGGTGGCGAGCCTCGCGCTCGCGTATGGCGGCGCCGCCCAGCTGCTCGCGGGGATCTGGGAGTTCCGCACCGGGAACACCTTCGGCGCCGTGGCGTTCTGCTCGTACGGAGCGTTCTGGATCTCGTTCTACTTCATCGTGCAGTCCGCGGCGAAGAACTCGCCGACCGTGCTGTTCAGCGGGCTCGGGCTGTACCTGTGGATGTGGGGCATCTTCACCGCCTACATGTTCGTTGCTTCGTTGCGGACAACAGGGGCGGTGGCGCTGGTGTTCCTGTTGCTGGCGATCACGTACTTCATCCTCGGCATCGGGAACTCGGCGCTCGCGGGGACGACCAACGTCACCAACGGCACGATCAAGCTCGGTGGCTACATCGGCATCCTCACGGCGATCGCCGCGTGGTACGCCTCGTTCGCCGCGGTGGTCAACTCGACCTTCGGCCGGGTGTTGATGCCTGTCGTCCCGCTCCGGCGCTAGCCGCTCTGGCGAAGCACGGAAAGTATCGTCACACTACATCTATGAGCAGTGGAGCGCCGGCGGCAACGCCGGCGCTCTGGGCTGTCAACAAGTCGGACGTGGCCGTTGGAAGGAGAGATGAATGGCCGAAGTGACCAAAGAGTCCGCGACCCCCGAAGAGACCGGCGAGGCGTCCGAGGCGCAGATCGCCGTCCACTGGCGCGAGGAGGAGTACTTCCCGCCGCCGGAGAGCTTCAAGGCTCAGGCGAACGCCAACGACGAGTCGGTGCTGGAGCGGTTCACCGAAGACCGCTTCCCGGACAGCTTCGTCGACTACGCGGAGATGCTCACCTGGGATCGCAAGTGGGACACGATCGTCGATACGAGCAACCCGCCGTTCTTCAAGTGGTTCGTGGGCGGGAAGCTGAATGCGTGCGTCAATTGCGTGGACCGGCACCTCGAGACGCGAGGTGACCGCAACGCGCTGATCTGGGTGCAGGAGCCCGAGGACGTCGATCCGGTCGAGATCACCTATGCGGAGTTGCACCGGCGGGTCAACGAGTTCGCCGCGCTGGTACGGGACTTCACCGGCCTCGAGACCGGCGACCGGATCACCTTCCACCTGCCGATGGTGCCCGAGCTCCCGGTATCGATGCTCGCGTGTGCGCGCCTCGGCGTGATCCACTCGGAGGTGTTCGGCGGGTTCAGCGGCGCCGCGTGCGGTCAGCGCATGGCCGACGCCAAGAGCACCGTGCTGGTCACGATGGACTCCTACTACCGCAACGGCGACCTGATCGACCACAAGGTCAAGGCTGACGAGGCAATCGCCGAGGCGCGCAAGGAGGGCATCGAGGTCGAGAAGGTGCTCGTGTGGCGGCGGATCCCGGGCGAGTACCACTCCCAGAGCCCGATGGTCGAGGGACGCGACTTCTTCGTCGACGAGCTCCTCGGGAAGTACTCCGGAGCGGACGTCGAGCCGGTCTCGCTCGCCGCCGAGGACACGCTATTCCTGATGTACACGAGCGGCACGACCGGCCGCCCGAAGGGCGCTCAGCACTCGGTCGGCGGCTACCTGGCCTACGTGACCGGTACGTCGAAGTACTACCAGGACATCCATCCCGACGACACGTACTGGTGCTTCGCCGACATCGGCTGGATCACCGGGCACTCATACATCGTGTACGGACCCCTGGCACTCGGCACGACCAGCGTGATGTACGAAGGGGTGCCGACGTATCCAGATCCGGGCCGCCCGTGGCGGATCGCCGAGAAGCTCGGGGTGGACATCTTCCACACCGCGCCCACGACGGTCCGGATGCTGCGCAAGGTCGGACCGGACGAGCCGGCCAAGTACGACTACCACTTCAAGACGATGACCACCGTGGGCGAGCCGATCGAGCCCGACGTGTGGCGGTGGTACTACACGGTGGTCGGCAAGGGCGAGGCGGCCATCACCGACACATGGTGGATGACCGAGACCGGAGGGTT
Organism: Solirubrobacteraceae bacterium; assembly: GCA_035252415.1. Lineage (GTDB taxonomy): Bacteria > Actinomycetota > Thermoleophilia > Solirubrobacterales > Solirubrobacteraceae > Palsa-465. The sequence goes on along the minus strand of DATFDC010000510.1, from coordinate 399 downwards.
CCTCGGCTCAACGCTGCCCGGCGTGCAGGCGATGAAGCCCGGCAGTTGCGGTCCGGCGGCGCTCGGAATCCAGCTCGTGATCTACGACGAGGACGGCAACGAGATCCCGAAGGGAACCGGCAAGGCGGGTTACATCTGCGTGCGCAACCCGTGGCCGGGCCGGATGCTGACCGTCTGGGGGCAGGACCAGCGGTTCATCGACACCTATTACGCGAAGTTCAACAAGGACCCGAACAGCAAGGACTGGCGCGACTGGCCGTTCATGTGCGGCGACGGAGCCATGGAGGCCGCGGACGGCTACTTCCGGATCCTCGGCCGGATCGACGACGTGATCAACGTCGCCGGGCACCGGCTCGGGACCAAGGAGCTCGAGTCCGCGGCGATGGTCGTCGACGAGGT
>DATFDC010000509.1:0-4073 GCA_035252415.1 Solirubrobacteraceae bacterium | reverse complement strand
GTCGTTCAGCAGCGCATCGGCGTGCGCCTCCATGGCCTTGCCGAACACCACGATCTCGATCGTGGCCTCCAGATCGTCAAGCGTGGCGAACATCATCGGGTCGCCCTTCTTGGTGCGGATCGTCTTGTTCTCCACGATCATGCCGCCGACCGTCACCCAGTCCCCGTCCTTCCGCCCGGGGAGCTCGGACAGCGGGCACTCGGCGCGGGCCTGGAGCGCCGCCCGGACCTCCTTGAGCGGATGGGCCGAGATGAACAGGCCGATCGACTCCTTCTCGGCCGCCAGCAGCTCGGCTCGCTCGAACTCGACGGCCGGGATCGGCGCGTGGCTCGGGGTGACGAAGTCCGAGCCGTCGCCCGCGCCGCCGGTGTCCGGGACGGCCGGGTCGAGATCGAAGATCGAGCCCTGCCCGATCGCCGCGTCCTGCTGGGCCTTCTGTCCGGCGCCCTGGGCCTGCTCGAGCATCAGCAGCATGCCCTTGCGGGTGGCCCCGGTCGAGCCGAACGCGCCGCATTTGATCAGCGCCTCGATCGCCTTCTTGTTGACCGCGCGGCTGTCGACCCGCGAGCAGAAGTCGAACAGGTTGAGGAACGGGCGAGTGGACGGGTCGTAGTCGCCGCGGGCGCGTTTGATCGCCTCGACCGCGGCGTAGCCCACGCCTTTGACTGCGTCGAGCCCGAAGCGGATGTTGCCGTCGACGACCACGAACTCGTGGTCTGAGAGGTTGACGTCAGGCGGGAGGATCTCGATTCCCATCTGCTCGGCCTGGGCGACGAAGAACGGCACCTTGTCCTTGGTGTCCATGACCGAGGAGATCAGCGCGGCCATGTACTCGGCCGGGAAGTTCGCCTTCAGCCACGCCGTGCGGTACGCGATCAGCGCGTAGCAGGCGGCGTGGGAGCGGTTGAAGGAGTAGTCGGCCGAGCGCTCGTTGGTCGTCCACAGCCACTCGATCACCTGCTCGCTGGTCCCCGAGGCCCGGCAGCCTGCGACGAACTCCGGCTTGAGCTTGGCCATCGCCTCGCGGTTCTTCTTGCCGATCGCCTTGCGCAGGTCGTCGGCCTTGGCGCCGCTGAATCCGGCGATGTCCTTCGCGATCTGCATGGCCTGCTCCTGGTAGAGGATCACGCCCTTGGTCGCCTCGAGGATCGGGCGCAGCCGCTCGTCGGGATAGGAGATCGAGGCGGGGTCGCGCTTGCCCCGCGCGTAGGTCGGGATCTGGTCCATCGCGCCCGGCCGGTACAGCGCGTTCAGCGCCACCAGGTCGTCGAACTCGTCGGGCTTGACCTTCTTGAGCGCCTCGCGCATGCCCTCGGACTCGAACTGGAACACCCCGACCGAGTCGCCCCGGGCCATCATCTCGTAGGTAGGCGCGTGGTCGAGCGGCAGCGTGGCCATGTCGGGGCGCTCGCCGGTCGATCGCGCGATGATGTCCAGCGCGTCCTCGATCACGTCGAGGTTGCGCAGCCCGAGGAAGTCCATCTTGAGCAGGCCGATCTGCTCGACCGGCTTCATCGTGAACTGCGTGACCGTGCGGAACACTCGCTCGCCGTTCTCGTCGCTGCCCGCGTCGGCGATCTGGAGCGGGACGATGTCGGTCAGCGGCCGGTCGGCGATCACCACCGCGGCGGCGTGCAGCGAGGAGTTGCGCACGATGCCCTCGAGGCCCTGGGCGACCTCGACGATCTGCCGTGCCGTGGGGTCCCGATCGACCTCGGCCCGCAGCGGCTGGCCCGGCTTGAGGCAGTCCTCGAAGCTCGGCGGCCGGCCCATGATCGGGTCGGGGATCAGCTTGGCCAGGCGATCGCCGGCGCCGTAGTCGTGGCCGAGCACGCGCGCGGCGTCGCGGGTGGCGGCCCGCGGGAACATCTTGCCGAAGGTCACGATCTGGGCCACGGACTCCTTGCCGTACTTGTCGATCACGTAGCGGATCACCCGCTCGCGTCCCCGCACCGAGAAGTCGATGTCGATATCCGGCATCGACACGCGCTCGGGGTTCAGGAACCGCTCGAACAGCAGCCCGTAGCGCAGGGGGTCGACGTCGGTGATCTGCAGCGAGTAGGCGACCAGCGATCCGGCCGCCGAGCCGCGCCCCGGTCCCACCGCGATCCCCGAGTCCTTGGCGTGCTTGACGAAGTCCCAGACGATCAGGAAGTAGCCGCTGAAGCCCATCCGCTCGATCACCCCGAGCTCGTACTCGGCGCGCTCGAGCGCGTCGGCCGGCGGCGGGTCACCGTAGCGCTCGCGCAACCCGGCCAGCACGAGCGCCTTCAGGTACTCGCCTTCGCTCTCCCCGCCCGGAGTCGGGTAGCGCGGGATCAGCTGGCGGCCGAGCTCGAGCTCGACGTCGCAGCGCTCGGCGATCTCGAGCGTCGAGGCCAGCGCCTCCGGCCACTCCGCGAACGCCTGCGCCATCTCCTGAGTCGAGCGCAGGTAGAACTCGTTGGCGTCGAAGCTGATCTTGGGCTGGCTGAGCGTCGACTTGGTCTGGACGCACAGCAGCGCGGCGTGGTGGCTGTAGTCCTCGCGGCGCAGATAGTGGACGTCGCCGGTGCCGACCAGCGGGCGGCCCACCTCGCGGGCGATCTTGACGATCCCCTCGTTGGCTTGGTCCTGTGCCGTCACGCCGTTCTTCTGGATCTCGAAGTACACGTTCTCAGCGCCGAACGCCTGCATCAGCTCGTCGGCATGCGCCCGGGCCTGGGGCAGGCGCCCGTCGAGCAGGTGCTGGCAGAAGCGCGACTGGAGGCAGCCGGTCAGCACGATGACGCCCTCGGCATGGGCGGCCATCTGGGCCATGTCGACCGATGGCTTGCCCCTCTGATAGCCCTCGAGGAACCCGGCCGAGCACAGCTTGACCAGATTGCGGTAGCCGACCGGGGTGGCGGCCAGCAGCGTCAGATGGAACCGATCGAGCCGGCCGGGACCCCGCCGCTCGTGGTCGTCGACCACGTAGACCTCGCAGCCCAGCAGCGGCTTGACGTTGTGCTTGCGGGCGGCCGTGAACAGCTCGACCGCGCCGTTCATCACGCCATGATCGGTGAGCGCCAAAGCGGGCTGCTCGAACGCCGCGGCACGCTCGGCCAGCGCGTCGATCTTGCACGCGCCGTCGAGCAGCGAGTACTCGGAATGGACGTGCAGATGGACGCAGGAAGAGGTCACGGAGCGGGGGTTCGGGTCAGACGATGAGTCTGTTATCCGAGCATAGGTGCCGGCTCGGATGGAGGCCGCCCGACCGCGATTTTTAGCCGCTTTGTGCGCGATCGAGCCACTGTCGCACCAGCACCAGCGGGCGCTCCTCGGCATCGGTCGCGCCGGCCAGCGCCCCGAGGACATCGTCGGCGGTGCTCTCCAGAATCGCCCCGACCGGGCCGTGGGGCGGCTCGGCCGAGGCCAGTGGCGGTCGCCCGTCGCGGATGTGCAGGTACGCGTCGGGGGTCGTGACCGCGGGATCGCGATGCCCGATCGTGAATCTCTCCCCCGCCGTCCAATTCGGCTCGATCATCAGCGCGGCAAGCGTGAAGCCCAACAGAGGATCGAGCCTCACCCCGGCGCCGTGGAGCTCGCGCGCGGTGAGGCGCGCATCGATCAGCCGGTCCAGGGCGGCCACCCGCCCCCGGTCGCCTCGGACGCGTGCCATGCGCGGTGGCAGCACGCGCAGGCGACGGCGGATCCGGCCCGCCCTCAGCAGGCGGGCCACGCTGGCGAGATCGCCCACGAGCTGGAAATCCACCTCGGAGGCCGGACGCACCGTGGAGTCGTGCGCGACGTGAACGGCATGCCCGTCTGAGGTCACGTGGGCGACCAGGACATCGCTGAGGATCAGGTCGTAGGCGACCGGGTGCGGGTCGGCCAGACGCTGCGCCGGGAGCAGACCCAGGAGCAGGCGGCCGCCGGCCGACGCATCCTGCCGGGTCAGGTCGCGGAATGCCTTGGCCAGCCATGGCCTGGCCGGGCGATCGTCCGCGGGGATACCGGGCGCCGGCGGAGGCTCCGGCCGTGCCTGCTCGCGCAGGCGGGCCAGCGCGGCGGTCAGCTGCTCGGCCTGGATGGGCTCCGCGGTTTCCGGCGGG
>DATFDC010000508.1:0-3590 GCA_035252415.1 Solirubrobacteraceae bacterium | reverse complement strand
GAGTGGACTCGACCTCCCCGCGATCTCGCTGGGGCTCTGGCAGAACTTCGGTGCCGAGCGGCCGCTCGAAACGAGCCGCACGATCTTGCGGAGGGCGTTCGACATGGGCATCACGCACTTCGACCTCGCCAACAACTACGGCCCGCCGTACGGCAGCGCCGAGGCGAACTTCGGCACGCTCTACGCGCAGGACTTCCGCCCGTTCCGGGACGAGCTGGTCCTCTCGACCAAGGCCGGCTACGACATGTGGGCCGGCCCGTATGGGGAGTGGGGCTCGCGCAAGTACCTGCTGGGCAGCCTCGAGCAGAGCCTCAAGCGGATGCGCCTGGACTACGTCGACATCTTCTATTCGCACCGGTTCGACCCGGACACCCCGCTCGAGGAGACCATGGGGGCGCTCGACACCGCGGTTCGCCAGGGCAAGGCACGGTACGTGGGCATCTCCTCCTACAGCCCGCGCCGGACCGAGGAAGCGGCGACGATCCTGCGTGAGCTCGGCACGCCGGTCCTGATCCATCAGCCGTCCTACTCGATGCTCAACCGGTGGATCGAGGAGGAGCTGCTCGACGTGCTCGACCGCGAAGGCGTTGGGTGCATCGTGTTCTCGCCGCTCGCCCAGGGCCTGCTGACCAACCGCTACCTGAACGGGGTCCCCGAGAACTCGCGGGTGCGGATCGGCAACTACCTCTCCGAGGACATGATCACCGAGGAGAACCTCGCGCGCGTGCGCGCGCTCAACGAGATCGCGGAGCAGCGCGGGCAGTCGCTGGCCCAGATGGCGATCGCCTGGGTGCTTCGCGATCCCCGCGTCACGAGCGCGCTGCTTGGCGCGAGCAGCGTCGCGCAGCTCGAGCAGAACGTGGCCGCCCTGGAGCGCCTGGACTTCGATCCCGGCGAGCTCGAGGACATCGACCGCCACGCGACCGAGGGTCAGGTCAACATCTGGGCCTCGTCAAGCGAGGAGTAGGCGCGGCCTGACCGGACGGGCCCGCCCGGCCCCACGGACGCCGCCGCAGGCGGCCCATCCCCCTATTGGGGGTTACTAGCCGACGTCGTGACGATCTGCCCGTTGTTGTTCACGTACGTCTGGGCCGGCGCGTTGTGGATGAGCACGGTGAACTTGCCGTGGGGCAGTGACCCGTTGGACAGCACGGCCTTGGCCTTGCCGTTCAGCCCTGCGGCAACCTCCCAGGCGACGACGTGGCGGCCCGGCTTGACCGCGGTGACGCCGAAGTCGAACTTGGCCGTCCGGCCGGCCCCGAGCGGCCCCAGCGCCCACGTGTTGGCGTAAGCGGTGACCGCGCCGCCAGGCCCGCCGCCGCCGCTCGAGGAGCTGGCCGAGCAGCCCGAGGCGCAGGGGCCCGGTGGGTTGTCGAGCACCCAGACCGGGCGCGAGGGATGGGCCAGGCCCTGCATCTGCAGGTTCTCGGCGAAGGCCGTGGCGCTCGTGCCCTCACCGGCCGGCGCCGGGTACGCGCAGGTGACGTTGCAGATCGTCACCGCGACGTCGGGAAGGGTGCGGCCGCTGACGTTGTGCACGGCGAGCACGAGATGGGCGTGCTCGGAGAGGCGCTGGGAGGCGGGGAAGCTCGCGGTGGTGATCTGGACCTTGAACTTCCCGCTCGGCTCCTGGGCGTCCTGGCGCTGGCCGCCGCCGCACGCGGTCAGCAAGAGCGCTGCGCAGATCAGGCCAATGCTTCTGGTGCTCACCGCGGGCCGAACATAGCAACGTTGAGTGCGGGTTACGCCGGTTGCCCCGCGACGGTTCCCATTTGTCATTTGCGCGCGCCGCCCCGTAGGCTTCCTCGGGTCCAGGTAAGACCGCGGAGGAGCTTTGATCAGAGCCGTCGCCGATCGAGGGTATGCGCCCGTCAAGGGCCTGCTCGAAGAGGTCGGCAACATGATGATCCTGACCGGCAAGACGCTCGTGTCGGCCATCCGGCCGCCGTACCCGTACGGCAGCGAGTTCGTCGGGCAGTTCATGTTCGCGCTGCGGCTGTGCTGGTTCCCGCTGCTGATCTCGACGATCGCGTTCGGCTACGAGGCGCCCGGCCTGCAAGCGGCCAACTTCCTCGTCCTGTTCGGCGCACTCGACCGCCTGGGCGGGTTCTTCGTGCTGGCCTCGATCCGCGAGTTCGCGCCGTTCGTGGACGCGATCGTGCTCGCCGGGGTGGCTGGCACCGCGATCACCGCCGATCTCGGCGCGCGCAAGATCCGTGAGGAACTCGACGCGCTCCAGGTCCTGGGCGTCGACCCGATCAAGAACCTGGTCGTGCCCCGGTTCCTGGCCCTGATGCTGGTCACCGGGTTGTTTGACATCTACGCGCTGATCTTCGGAATCTTCGGCGGGATCCTGGCCACGATCGTCAACCACGCCCCGCTGGGACCGTTCTTCTCCACGTTCTTCAACAACGCCGAGACGACCGACCTGTGGGGCTCGGTGCTCAAGACCACGCTGTTCGGCGCGATCATCGCCGTGGTCTGCTGTTACAAGGGGATGACCGCCTCGGGCGGCGCCGAGGGCGTGGGCAAGGCGGTGAACCAGGCGGTGGTGATCGCGTTCCTGGGCATCTTCGCGTTCAACTACGCGTTCACCCAGACGCTGCTCGCCACTCACCCCGAGATCACCACGATTCCACGATGAACGAGTTCGTCGCGACACCCAAGGGCTGGGTCGAGAGCTTCGGCGAGATTGCCAAGTTCTGCGCCCGCGTGGTGGGCGAGGTGGTCCGCCTGCGGGTGTTCAGGTTCTTTGGCGAGGCGATGCGTCAGGCCGGCATCCTGATCGTCGGCTCGGCGCTGGTCATCTGCACGCTGGTGTTCATCGTCGGCCTGTCCTGCGGGATCGAGGGCGCCTACCTGCTGCGCTCGCAGGGTGCGCCGGCGTTCAGTGGCGTGTTCTCGGCCTGGTGCGACCTGCGCGAGCTCGCGCCGCTCGCGTTCGGCTACATGATGGCCGCCAAGGTGGGCACCGGGATCGTGGCCGAGCTCGGCTCGATGCGGATCTCCGACGAGATCGACGCGCTCGAGGTGATGGGCATCAGCGGCATGACGTTCCTGTGCGGGACCAAGCTCCTGGCTTCGTGGATCGTGTTGCCGTTCGTGTATTTGATCTCGATCGGCGCCGGCTTCCTGGCCAGCTACATCGCGGTCGTGCAGCAGATCGGCGACGTCTCCTCGGGGGGCTACTTCCTGATCTTCTGGGAGTTCCAGAACCCGCCCGACCTCTTATTCAGCTTGATCAAGGCGATGGCGATGGCCACGATGATCGTGCTGGTCGGTTGCTATTACGGCTACAACGCAAGTGGTGGGCCTGTAGGGGTGGGTACCGCCACCGCGAAGTCGATGGTGCTCAACCTGGTGGGGGTACATCTGATCTCGATGCTCGGCACGCAGCTCTTCTGGGGAGCCAATCCGCGGGCGCCAATCGGAGGCTGAAACATGTGGTTTGACAGAGACGAAGACGACTCGCGGGAAGACGACGACGAGTACGAGACCGGTCCGGCCCCGGGTGCCGGCGAGCGCGGCGAGGAGCCCGCGGGGCGCCGCGCGCAGAGCGAGGTATCGGCGGATGGGGGCCAGCAGCAGCG
>DATFDC010000507.1:0-3508 GCA_035252415.1 Solirubrobacteraceae bacterium | reverse complement strand
GGCCAGCTTGGCGATCGCCGGATGAAAGACCAGACCCGTATGGGCCGCGTCGTGATGGGCGTGAACGATCAGCGTGTGCGTGGGCGCATGGGTTGGCGTGAGCTCGGCGACTACGTTGAGCGCGGTTCGCCGTCGCAGAAGCTTGCGCAGCGGCCGCCGGCCGATCTCGAGCTCGTCGATCACGACGACGGACGCGATCGCCGCCCCGGCGACGGCCAAGCCGCGGCGGGCCGCGGCCGAGACTGCGGCGAAGGCACAGGCGAGACCGATCGGAAGCCAGTAGGTGCCGTGGACTCGCTCATCCTCCAGGCGGACCCCCGCGCCGCGAAGCTTAAGCTCGCCGGCGAGCACGTGCGCCGCCGCCCGCGCCCCGGCAGAGCCCGAGGCTCGGTCGATTGCCGCGAGGCGGCTGAGTGCGCGACGAACGGCGGCGTCCACCGAAACAGTCTTCCCGCGAGCGACACCGGCGTCACGAACGCGGCGCTTGGGTAACAGGGCGGCGAAGGACAAATGGAGCAGCACCAGCGAGACACCGACCGCGGGTGGGCGGGGGGCCGGATCGCCGTCCTCGAATTCGATCCCGAACTCGCAGAGGATCTGCCCGAGCACCAACGTGCGCTGGCCCGCCGGCAGGTCCTGGCCGAGGTCGTCGGCTATCCGGCCGGCCCGTGGGAGGTGGGGCCGGACGATTTCGACGGCACCGCCAGCTTCGGGCTGCTGGTGATCGAGGGGCTGATGGCCCGCGAGGTCACAGTCGGCGACTACACGTGCGCGGAGCTGCTCGGACCGGGGGACCTCATCCAGCCCTGGTTGCGGATCGGCCAGGAGCAGTCGGTGGCGACCGAGGTCGACTGGGATGTCGTGGAGCCCGTGACCCTGGCCGTCCTCGACCGGAGCTTCTACGAGCGATCCGTCCAGTGGCCTGAGGTGCAGGCCGCGGTGGCCCGGCGGCTCATGCAGCGAACGCACTGGCTTGCCTTCCATCTCGCGGTGTGCGGGCTGCGCCGCGTCGACGACCGGCTCCTCAGCGTGCTCTGGCACTTTGCCGATCGCTGGGGCACGGTCACACCAGACGGAGTGCGTCTCGACATGCGGCTGACCCACGAGTTGCTCGCCGCGGTGACCGGCACGCGGCGCCCCTCGGTGACCACGGCGCTCAGGCGATTGGCCGACTTGGGTTGCGTACGATCGCTGCCGCGTTCTCGCTGGCTGCTGCTGGGCGGCCCGCCGCCCGAGTTGCAGGAGGTGCGTGAGCGCTTGCGGCGACGGCCCGCGAAAAAGTAAGTCCGCTGACATTCAGTCCCAGGGCTGAGTGTCACTGCACCAACACTCCGCCCGAGCAGGTGTCACATGGCAAACGGATTGGCCTCTTACTCATGCCGACCCGGGTAAGCGGTGGGTGATCCATTCGGGATCGAAGCACTTTGTTAGGAGGTTTGTCATGAGTGCAACCACACCACCCACTACACATGGGACCACCAACGGGGCCACAGGCGAGCTCCGCGAATGGCGTGACCATGCGCGGGTCTTCCTACAGCCGATCGCCGCGCCGTCGATTCTCGGGCTGTACGGGTTTGCCGCGGGGACCTTCATGGTCACTGCCAACCTCGTCGGCTGGTTCGGCAACGCGAAGTCGCCGCTGCTGATCTTCCCGTTCGCGGTCGCGGCCGGAGGCATCGCCCAGGGAGCCGCCGCGCTGTTCGCGTATAAGGCCCGCGACGGCCTGGCCACGGCGATCCACGGAATCTGGGCCGCCTTCTGGCTCGGCTACGGGTTCCTCAACTTCATGATCGCCCTGCACCTGATTCCCGCCCCTGCGCCGCACGCCGCGGTTCCCGAGCTCGGCTACTGGTTCTTCGCGCTGGCCGCGATCACACTGGTAGGCATGTTCGCCTCGCTCGCCGAGAGCCTGGCGCTCACATCCGTACTGGCACCGTTGTGGGTCGGCTCCGCGCTGCTGGGTGTGTTCTACATCCTGGGCGGCAGCGGCTGGGAGAAGGTCGGCGGCTATGTCACCATGGCCTCGGCGTTCACCGCCTTCTACGCCGCCAGCGCAATGATGCTGGCCAGCACGTACGGCCGGGTCGTCCTGCCGACCGGCAAGTACCGCAAGGAGGCCAACGTGCCGGGCGGGACCCACATCTACCCGATCCAGTTCGCGCTCGGAGAGCCGGGGGTCAAGCAGGGTCAGTAATCACAGTCGCCTCCCCCGGATGGACGAGCCTCGCCGGCGGCCTTGCGTCGCCGGCGAGGCGCCGGGCGTTAAGAGTGGCTCTCAGGGTCAGCGCGCGGCGGCTCGGTCCTGGACGCGCCGTCGCAGCTCGGGGGCGAGTTCGACGTGTACGTACATCGCGCCCAGCTCGTGGAGGTCGAGGTCGTGGCCGCGCTCGGCGAACTCCGCGGCCAGCGCGGCGAGGTCGTCCGAGGCGAGCTCGGCGATCTGCTGCTCGACCTTGGGAGCGTGGCCGTGGTTCTCGACGAAGAACCCGTCTCGCGACGCGGTGAGAACCTCGCCGGTCGTATCGGAGACCTCGAGCGTCAGCTCCATGCGTACGATCAGCGCGTCGCCTCGCTGGTACTCGGCCACCCACTGCTCCCAGGACTCGTCGCCCGCGGCCGCCAGAGCCTCCGCGTGGGCCAGGATGGCCGGGGACTCGTCGAGCAGAGCGCGAACCGACAGTCGCTGGACGGAGACCACGGATGAGAAATACCCCATAGACGTGTTCCCGTGTGCGCGAGCATCCGGAACCGTTCGCGTGCGGACACGAGTCCGTGTTCTCGCCCGCCGCGCGGGTAGGCGAGCGATGTTGAGCGTCCAACCGCAACGAGGAGATTGAGCATGGCTCGAAGCCACACCGCGTCCGACCAACTGGTCGAGCGCCTGATCGAATGGGGCATCGACACCGTGTTCGGGCTGCCCGGAGACGGCATCAACGGCGTGATGGAGTCACTGCGCACGCACGCGGAACAGATCCGCTTCGTGCACGTCCGCCACGAGGAGACGGCCGCGCTGGCGGCCTGCGCATACGGCAAGTTCACCGGACGCCCGGCGGCGTGTCTGTCGACCGCGGCCCCGGGGGCGGTCCACCTGATGAACGGGCTCTACGACGCGCGGATCGACCAATCACCGGTCGTGGCGATCACCGGCATGACCTACCACGACGTGATCGGCACCCATTATCTGCAGGACATCAACCACGACTTCGCGCTGAACGACGCCTGTGTGTACAGCCAGCGGATCATGGGCGAGGCGCATGTGCTGAACGTCGTCGACATGGCGGTGCGCTCGGCGATCGGATCCCGGGGCCCCGCGGCAATCGCGTTCCCGATCGACATCCAGTCTGGTGACGCGGTGACCGGCGATCGTTCGATCAAGAACGTGGAGGGTCACAACGCGGTGGCGGCGCTCGATGGGCGTCGAATCCCGCCGCGCGATCGGATCGAGCAGGCGGCCAGGCTGCTCTCCGGTGCCTCGAAGCCGCTGATCTTCATCGGGGCCGGCGCGCGC
>DATFDC010000506.1:0-9019 GCA_035252415.1 Solirubrobacteraceae bacterium | reverse complement strand
GCCCACGCTCCACGACCACCTCGCCACGCCGGTCCGAGACGTCTCGTCCGGCCACGACCGCGTAGCCGCGCCGGCCCGGGCCGACGACCTCGACCACGCCGTTGCCCGCGAAGTCGTTCGCGGTCTCGAGCCCGACGTCGTTGACCTCCGGGCGCACCGTGTACGCGGCCACGTCGGGAAGCGCGGCGATCCGCTGGGTCACGCGCCCCGCGGGCTGGGGGCTGAAGCGAACGATGATGTCCGGCAGGTCGGCCGCGCGGGCCGCCCGATCGAAGCCAAACCCCAGGCTGTCCGACACGACCAGCGCGGCGATCAGCATGGCGGCGGCCAGGGCGATGCCCAGCCCGGTCAGCAGCGAGCGCCGGCGCCGGGCGCGTATGCCGTAGCGGGCCTCTGCCAGCGCGGCCTTCAGGCGGACTCCCTCAGCGGGTGGGGCTCGGTCTCGAGCTGCCCGTCGGTCAGATGCAGCACCCGGTCGGCGATCTGCGCCGCCTCCGGCTCGTGGGTGACGATCACCACCGCGCGCCGGCGCAGGTTGCGCAGCAGGGCGAGCACGGTGGCGCCGTTCTCCTGGTCGAGGTTCCCGGTCGGCTCGTCGGCCAGCACCAGCTCGGGGTCGTTGACCAGCGCCCGGGCGATGGCCAGCCGCTGCTGCTCGCCGCCCGAGAGCTCGTGCGGTCGCCGGCCGGCGATCTCGGTCAGCCCGAGCTCACCGATCAGCCGGCGCCCGCGCCGCTCTCCGTCGCGGCCCGCGCCGGGCAGCCGGGCCGGCAGCAGCACGTTCTCCTCGCCGCTCAGCTCCTCGATCAGATGGAAGGACTGGAACACGAACCCGACGTGGCGCAGCCGGGTCCTGGCCAGAGCGCGGGAACTCTGCTCGGTGATGTCGCGCCCGGCCAGGAGGATCTGGCCGCCGTCGGGGCGGTCCAGGCCGCCCAGCAGGTGCAACAGCGTCGACTTGCCGCTGCCCGACCGTCCGAGCACCGCGACGACCTCACCGGCCTCGACCTTGAGGTCGACTCCGTTCAGGATGCGGCGCTCCGCCCGCCCAGCCCCGAGCGTCTTGACGATGCCGCGCGCTTCCAGGACGGGCATGGCGAACTACGGTAGCGAGCCAATCGCGCGCTCCCGTTAGGCTGGCATTTATGAGCGTGACCCTCCCGATCGAGCGTCGCCGGCTCGGTCGCTCCGAGCTGATCATCCCGCGCGTGGCACTCGGGTGCGGGAACTTCGGCGGCATCGGCTCGGCGCCCGAGCTTTTCGGCCAGGGCCTGACCGACGACGAGGCGTTCGCACTGATGGATGCCGCGTTCGAGATGGGCATCGATCACTTCGACACCGCCGACGCGTACGGCGGCGGGCGCAGCGAGCGGGTGATCGGAGAGTGGATGCGCCGCCGTGGAGTGCGCCCGACGATCACGAGCAAGACGTTCAACCCGATGGACGCCGGCCAGGATCACGGCCTGGCTCCCGCGCGGGTCGTGCGACAGCTGGAGTCGAGCCTGGAGCGGTTGGGCGTCGACTCGATCGACGTGTACCTGGCCCACGAGTTCGACCCGGACGTCCCGGTGGCCGAGACTGTCGGCGCGTTCGAGGACCTGCGATCGGCCGGGAAGATCCGCGCCTACGGCGTCAGCAACTTCGACGCCGAGCAACTCCAGGCCGCGCTGGCGGCCGGCCAACCGCAGGCGATCCAGAACGAGCACTCGCTGCTGTCGCGCGGCGACGAGGCCGGCGTGCTGCCCGTGTGCGACCGCGAGCAGGTGGCCTACCTGGTGTTCAGCCCGCTGGCCGGCGGGTGGCTGACCGGCAAGTACCGTCGCGGCGAGGCGTTCCCGGCCGGATCGCGGATGACCCAGCGTCCCGATCCCTACCGGGCGTTCCTGAGCGACCAGACATTCGATCGTCTCGACCGGCTCACCGACCTCGCACGCTCCGACGATCGCACGCTGGCCGGGCTGGCCCTCGCCTGGCTAATGGCCGACGAGCGCGTGACCCAGATCGTCGTCGGCCCCATGCGGCCGGAGCATCTGGCGCCGGTGAGAGAGGCGCTCGAGCGACCGCTCAGCCCCGCGCAGCGTGAGGACATCGCGCGGTGCTGATCCTCGGCCACGACGACGTGCTGGCGGCACTGTCGCCCGAGGAGTGCGCCGACGCGATGACCGCGGTGCTCGCCGCCCACGCCCGCGGGGAGGCGAAGATGCCGCTGCGCTCGATGGTGCCGTTCGAGGGCGCGGCGGGGTTCATGGCCACGATGCCCGCCTGGCGCGGCGGCTCAGACCCGGTGTTCTCGCTGAAGTCGCTGGTCATCGCGCCGGGAAACCCCGCGCGGGGACTCGACACCCATCAGGGGACCGTGACTTTGTTCGACGGGTCGACGGGCCAGCCGCGCGCGATCCTCGATGCGTCCGCGGTCACCGCGGTCCGCACGGCCGCGGTCAGCGTGGTCGCCACGCGGACGCTCGCACGCGAGGATGCCCGGGTGCTGACGATTCTCGGCGCGGGCGTGCAAGGACGCGCGCACCTGCGCGCGCTGCCCGCCGTCCGCGCGTTCGACGAGGTGCGCGTGTACTCGCCATCGGTTGAGCATGCTCGCGCCCTGGCCGACGGAAGAGCACAGGTCGCCGATTCAGCCGAGGCGGCGGTGCGTGGGGCCGACGTGGTCGTCCTGGCCACGACCTCGTCCGAGCCTGTGATCAGCCGCGACTGGCTGGCCCCCGGCGCCCATGTGAACGCGATCGGCGCCAGCGTGCCGAGCGCGCGCGAACTGGACACCGAGACGGTTGCCGCCGCAGCGCTGTTCTGCGACAGCCGCGAATCGCTGCGCAACGAGGCTGGCGAGTTCCGGCTCGCGGTGGAGCAGGGCGCGATCGCCGGCGAGGACCACGTCCGGGCCGAGCTCGGCGAGGTGCTGGCCGGCATGTCTCCCGGACGCACCGGGCCCGAGGAGCTCACGGTGTTCCGCTCGCTGGGCCTGGCCGTCGAGGACCTCGCCGCGGCCGAGCGCGCGGTGAGCCTGGCCCGGGCGAGGGGGATCGGCGTGGAGGTGACGCTGTGATCGACCTGCGCGAGATCGAGGCCGCGCGGGCCCGGATCGCCGACGTGGCCGTGCGGACCCCGCTCGTGCGGCTGCACGCCGCGGAGGTGCCGGACGGCACCGAGATCTACCTCAAGCTCGAGGCGCTCCAGCCGATCGGCTCGTTCAAGATCCGCGGCGCGACCAACGCCGTGCGGCTGGCGCCCGAGGAAGCGCGCCGCGGCGGTCTGGTCACCTCCAGCGCCGGCAACATGGCCCAGGGCGTGGCCTGGGCCGGGCGGGAGTTCGGCCTGCCGGCTACGATCGCCGTTCCCGAGCATGCCCCGCAGGCCAAGCTCTCGGCGATCGAGCGCTTGGGCGGCAAGGTGGTCAAGCTGCCCTACGACGACTGGTGGCAGTCGATCGTGACCGGCTCGGTGGACGGGATCGGCGGGCTGTTCGTGCATCCGGTCCAGGACGAGGGCGTCATGGCCGGCAACGGCACGATCGGCCTCGAGATACTCGAGGACTTGCCCGACCCCGACGCGGTGGTGATCCCATACGGCGGGGGCGGCCTGACCGTGGGGATCGCGAGCGCGCTGAAGGCCATGCGCCCCGAGATCCGCGTGTACACCGCGGAGCCCGCCACCGGCGCCGCGCTGGCCGGCGCACTGCCCGCCGGCGAGCCGGTCGACGTCGAGTACGCGCCGTCGTTCGTCGACGGCGCGGGCAGCCGGCGAATACTCGACCCGATGTGGCCCCGCGTCCGCGAACTGGTCGATGGCGCCTTTCCCGTGCCCATCCCCGACGTCGCCGCCGCGGTCCGGGTCCTGGCCGGGCGGGCCCACGTGGTCGCCGAGGGCGCGGGCGCCCTGGCTACGGCGGCTGCCCTGGCCGGTCACGCTGGCAACGGCAAGGTCGTGTGCATCGTCTCGGGCGGAAACATCGATCCCGCCAAGCTGGCGGCGATTCTCCAGGGAGGTGACGGATGAACGAGGATCTGAAGGCCCCGGTGCTACCGGGCCCCGGCGCGAGCGACTACGAGCGCTACCTGCGCACCGACGATTTGCTGTCGCTGCAGAAGCCGCCCGAGGAGCGGGTCCACCACGACGAGTTGCTGTTCCAGACCGTGCACCAGGCCTCGGAGCTGTGGCTGAAGCTCGGGACCACCGAGGTCGACGAAGCGGGCGCGTGCCTCGAGCGCGGCGAGACCGCGGCGGCCATCCGGTTGCTGCGCCGCGCGGTGCTCTGCCTGCAGTACGTCACCTCGCAGCTCGACATGCTCAACCAGATGTCGCCCTGGGAGTACCACGAGATCCGGGTCGTGCTCGGTCACGGAAGCGGCTTCGACTCGCCCGGCTTCCGCCGCGTGCCGCAGGTCACCCAGCGGGTCAGCAAGGCGTTCGATCGGCTCTTGGAGAGCGCCGGGCTGACGATCGCCGAGCTCTATCAGCGGGGCCGCGAGCACGAGGACCTCTACCAGCTGGCCGAGCTCCTGACCGAGTGGGACGAGCGCATCTGGGTGTGGCGCTTCCGGCACTACACGATCGTCGCGCGCGCGCTCGGCGAGGACACGATCGGCACCCAAGGCACGCCGGTCCAGGTGCTCGGCAAGCTCATCGCCCAGCGCCAGATCCCCAAGCTGTGGGACGTGCGCAGCCGGCTCGTCGAGCTGTTCGACGCGGAACACAAGGGCAGCGCGGCATAGCGCGGCCGGCTTAAGCCCGCGCAGGCGTCTTAGCCGCGCAGGCCTCCCGTCTGTTTCCCAAAGTTAGTGCGACTGCCCGATGTGCGCACCGGGGTCTTAGCCGCATGCTGCGGCCATGACGACGATCTCACTCATCACCCCCAAGCGCCTGCTGCTCATCGCCGCGGCGACCATTCTCACGCTGGCCATCGCCGCGGCAGCGCCCGCCCTGTCGCGCGCCGCCGCTCTGACCTACTGCGTGCATCAGGCCGGATCCACGTGTCCGGCTGGCACCGTCGACGAGGGCATCAACCTGCAGACGGCCCTTGACCAAGCTTCCAGCAACCCAAGCACGCCGTCCACACCGAACCTGCTCACGATCGGGCCTGGGACCTACCAACCCTCCACGGCTGGGAGCGGGTTCAGCGCGAACACTCAATACCCGCTCCAAGTCAAGGGCTCCGGAGTCGGTCAGACGACGCTGACGGATTCGGGGGCGCCGGCGGTCATCGCCCTGGCTGGGACATCCCCGAACGTGGTCACGCTATCCGGGCTCACCGTGGGAGGGTCCGCCGACTACGGCGTCTCGATCGCCAACGGGAGCGTCGACCACGTCGCGGTCGATCCGAGCGGGCCTGGCTCGCGCTCCGAGGATGGAATCCTGCTGTCTGTCGCAACCGTGAAGGACTCGACGGTCACGTTCCCAGCGATCAGCATCGGCGCTGGCCTCGCGATCGCCGGTGGCAGCTTCTCGTCGAACGAGATCGACGACGTGACCGTGGACGGCGGCGACTACGGTGTCTACGCGCGCTTTGGCGGCGAGATCCATCGCGCGAGATTGATCGGCAACGCCACCGCACTCGAGGCCGACGCCGCTCCGATCTACATCGACGATTCGCTGTTGGTCGGCGGCGGGATCCAGGCGGTCGACGCCCCCAACGGCGAAGCATCGATTTCCGTGTTTGACGACACGATCGTGGCGGGAGCCAATTCGATGTACGGCCTCACGTCGTCCTCGTTCTTCAGCCAATCGGACATCACGATCTACAACTCGATCGTTCACGGCTTCCCGACCTCGTTCGCAACCTTCGGCCCCACTGCGACACTCGCAGCGGCGAACGACAACTACGACGGCATGACGGTGCAGTCGGGATCCACGATCAGCGTCAGCGGCAGGGTCATGGGCGATCCGGCCTTCGTCGATCCGGGCGCCGGCGACTATCACCTGGCCTGGAACTCGCCGCTGATCGGTGCCGGTGATCCCGGGCTGGTCAGCGCCGCGTCATCGGTCACCGATCTCGGCGGCTACCCGCGCGAGGTGCGATCCTCCATCGGCTCGTCGTCGCCGCTCGACGTCGGCGCCTACGAGTACCAGCACCGCGCCCCCGCCGCGGTCGCCAGCGCGACGTCCACCAGCGCGTCGCCGGGCAGCGCGATCACCTTCAACGGGTCGCGCTCGAGTGATCCCGATGACGGCGACACGCTGACCTACGCGTGGTCGTTCGACGAC
This sequence comes from Solirubrobacteraceae bacterium, assembly GCA_035252415.1. GTDB lineage: Bacteria > Actinomycetota > Thermoleophilia > Solirubrobacterales > Solirubrobacteraceae > Palsa-465. Next base: position 2,806 of record DATFDC010000506.1, on the reverse strand, counting down.
GGCGCCAGCGCCACCGGCGCGACGGTCACGCACGCGTTCACCACGCCCGGCGTCCACACCGCCACGTTGACCGTCACCGACCCGACCGGGCTGGCCACGAAGCAGACCACCGCGGTAACGGTGACCTCACCCACGACCGCGCCGCCGCCGACCACGCCGATATCTCCGACGTCGCCAACGGCTCCGAGCGGCATGGCATCCAACCCGGCGCCACCACACCTCGTCGTCCTCGGCAAGCCCTCGGTGAACGGCAACAAGGTGACGCTGAAGCTGGTCTGCACCGGCGGCACGCCCTGCACCGGGATACAAGTCACCGAGACCGCGAACAAGACCGAGCAGGTCGCGTCGGCCCGACTCAGCCTGAGGCCCGGCCAGACCAAAGCCATCACGCTGGCGCTGAACAGCAAGGCCAAGCGCTTGCTGGCGCATCTCGGCAAGCTGCCCGTGGTGATCACCGTGACGATCAAGACGGCGACCGTCAAGACCGCGCACGTCACACTGCACGCACCGAAGAAGCCGACTCACCACCACCCGTAGACTGACGCCATGCTGCCGGCCGATCGGCTCCTTGCCTTCGGCATCACCGCGTTCGTGGTGATCGTCATCCCGGGCCCGAGCGTCTTGTTCGTGGTCGGCCGCGCGCTCGCCTGCGGCCGTCGGGTCGCGGTGTTGACCGTCGTCGGCAACGCGCTCGGCGAGTACGTGCAGGTGATCGCGGTGGCCATCGGGGTCGGTGCGCTGGCCGAGCAGTCCGTGGCCGTGTTCACCGCGATGAAGCTGCTCGGCGGCGCGTATCTGATCTACCTGGGAGCGAAGACCTTCCGCGAGCGCTCCTCGCTCGCGGCCGCGCTCGCCGCGCCGGTGGCGCCTCGGTCGGACCGTCGCGCGTTCTGGGAGGGCTGGACGGTCGGCGCCACCAACCCGAAGACCGTGGTCTTCCTCGCCGCGATCCTGCCCCAGTTCGTCGATCGCGCTGCCGGCGATGTCCCGGTGCAGATCCTCCTCCTGGGTGCCGTGTTCGCGGCGATTGCGGTTGCCTCCGACACGATCTGGGCGATGGCCGCCGGCGGCGTTCGGCTGTGGTTCGGACGCTCTCCGCGCCGGCTCGAGCTCATCGGGGGAGCGGGCGGGCTGGCGATCATCGCGGTCGGCGCCGGCTTGGTGGTCTCCGGGCGTAAGGACTGACCGGGGTGGACGCGCTCCTGTGGGCCGACGGCGTGACCGTCGCGCGCGGCCGCACCATCCTGCTTCAGGACTTCTCGATGCGGCTCGCGGCAGGAGAGCTGGTCCACCTGCGCGGCGCGAACGGCTGCGGGAAGTCCAGCCTGATGCGGCTGCTGGCCGGAGTCGTCGAGCCCCGGCGTGGCTCGGTGGGCCGGGCGGCCGGCTGCCTGTACGTGCCCGAGCGCGTGGCGCTGCCGGAGTCGCTGACCGCGTCGCGGTGGATGCGGATCTGCGGCGCCGCCGGTACGCGGCTGCCGGGCGAGCTCGATCGGCGCTGCGGCGCGCTGTCAAACGGCCAGCAGCAGCGCCTGGTCCTCACGGCGGTGCTCGAAGATCGCGCGGTGTCCCGGCGCGTGTATCTGCTCGATGAGCCGTGGGCGGGGCTCGACGCGGAGGCCCGAGCTTCGCTGGACACGCGTCTGACGCAGGCCGTGGACGACGGCTCGGCGGTCGCCTACACCGATCACGGCCACGAGACGGCACTCGCGCCGAGCCGAACGATCGATCTCGGCGGCGGCGACTCCGAGCCCGGCGACCCGGACGGCCGGGTGCGTGTCGAGTTGCGACGGGGCGCCGAGCGCACGCAGGTCGTGATCCGCGACCGGGAGCTCGCCGGGAGGCTGTCCGACGGGTGGCAGATCGAGCACATCGGCCCGGCGCGGTGAGCTTCGCCGGCGCCCTCCTCGGCCTGGTCTTGTCGAGCCGGCGGGTGCTGGCGCCGGTCACGCTGCTGATCTTCGCCGTCGTCGGTGTGTATCTGTACCGGCCCAATCCGGTCCAGGGGAGCTTCGGGGTCACCGCGGTCATGACCGCGTTCTTCTGTGCGTGGCTGGTGGCGGCCGTTGAACGCGAGGTCACCCCGGCGGCCGGCGCGATCCTCACCGTCCTGAACGGTGGAGCCGTCGCGGCCTGGCGAGGGCGCCTCGCGCTGGTGAGCTTCTTCGCGCTCGTCATGACGGCGTTCTGCCTGGTCTGGCCCACGGCGACCGGAGCGTTTGATCGCTCGCCCGGGCCCGGCGATCTCCTCGCGGCCGCACTCGCCCATCTCGCCTGTGGGGCGGTGGGTGGCGCGCTGGGGCTGGTCCTCGGGCCCCCGCTGCGCACGGCGACCGCGTTCGCGATCGTGCTCGCCGCGCTGATCGCGTCGATCGCGGTGGCCCGGCCCCTCGAGGTCGTGGCCGGACCCGGTGGCGTGGCGCGGGCGCTGTCGCACACGCCGAACGGAGCGGTTTCGGGGCCGCTTGTCGTAGCCCTTGCGGTCGCGGCCGGCGAGGCCGCTCTGCTGGGCTACGGCGCCCGGATGCAGGCGCGCTGGCGCGGGTGAGTCATGCTCACGGTGAGTCGGGTGGCTCAGCGACGCAGGGTCGGCCTCGGGTGGGTGGGCCCCGAATTCCGGATGCGGAAGCCGTGGAAGGACACGTTCTCATCGTTTGTGGTGGCGGCACCGTTCCACGCGAACAGTCCCACCTTGACGTTGCTGAGGCTCGCCCCGGCGTTGTAGATCGGGGTGAAGTGCGTGCCGTCGGTTGAGTAGTAGGTGGCGTACCGCGCACCGCGCTTGTCCATCGCCAGCCACACCGTG
>DATFDC010000505.1:0-2545 GCA_035252415.1 Solirubrobacteraceae bacterium | reverse complement strand
GCCGCACGCGGCATGAAGCCGCCGCTCGTCCCACCTGCCATGTGTGCCCCTCCTTCGGGTGTGGTTCCGTGCGGCGCGACGCACCTGCGCTCGCCGGCCGCGCCGCTGACCCTAACGCACCGGGCGCGGAGAACATGTCACGTCCGCGATGGGACGCTCCCTCGCTGCGCCCCGACGGTCGCCCTCACGGAGGCCGGAACCGGGCCCCCCGTGGCCGGGTCACGTCGGTGGCTGCACTCTCCATGGCCGGGCGCCTTCCGGGCGGATGGGACTCGTACCAGGCGGCGTAACGGCCTGCCAGCGGACCGGCCGTGAGGCCGTGCGCGAGCACGGAGAGGCCGACGGTCACAGAGACGGCCACGGCGATCAGGTGCTCGTGCGGCAGTCGCGACTCCTCGACCACGATCACGGCGAACACGATCGACGCGAGGCCGCGAGGGCCGAACCACCCGAGGAACCCCAGCGTGGCACGTCGGGCGTGCGTGCCCCACATCGCGATCGCGACCGGGACCATACGCACGAGCGTGAGACTGAGCACCGCGTAGAGGACGAGCTGCCAGCGCAAGTCGGTGAGCGCCGGGCCGAGCAGGCTCGCACCGAACACCACAAAGGTGACGCCGTTCAGGACGTCGCCCACCTCCTCCGTGAGTCGATTCAGCCGCGCGGGGTCGCTTCCCAGCGCGAGGCGGAACACCATGCCGCCCACGAACGCCGCGATGAACCCCGACCCGCCCAGCACGCTCGCGATGCCGTAGGCGAGACCGGCGCCGGCAGCCGGGATGACCGGGTACCACTGGCCATCGATCAGGCGTCGGCGCCCCGCCGTGCGAATGAGCGCCGCGATCACGACGCCTGCAACCACCCCGCCGACCATGCCGTAGCCGATCTCTTCGACCACGAGCGTCGCGGCGCTGCGGCCTCCGGAGATGTCGGACTCCAGGTCGGCCAGGGCAACGGCGGCGAACAGCAAGGGCACGCAGATGCCGTCATTGAGCCCGCTCTCGACGTTGAGCCCCTGGCGGATGCTTTGCGGAATGCGCGGCTCGGTCACCACCGCCTGTCCCAATGCGGCGTCGGTGGGCGCCAGCACGATCCCCAGGATCAGCGCCTCGGCAGCGGTGAGGCGACCCAGCAGGACCGCCGCCGCTGCGGCGCCCAGCAGGATCGTCAGCGGCAGACCGACTGCCAGCAAGCGCAACGGCACGCCGACCGCGCGCAGGAGCTGACCGAGATCGACGCGCGAGGCGTCGCAGAACAGGACCATCGCGAGGGTTCCCTCGGCCAGGACGCGGACGGCCGTGTCGGTGCTCGCGAGGTCGATCCCGCCGAGCCCCCTGGTACCGACCAGCAACCCGAAGCCGACGAACAGGATCGCCGGCGTGATCGGAGTACCGGCCAATCGCCCCGAGACCCCGGCGACGCCGAGCAACGCAAGCGACACCAGGACCAGCGCCCAGTCCATGCCTTACGCCCGGAGGCGCTCAGCCGCCAGCTCCGCCTCGAGGGCGCGGTGGATGTTGCCGTGGACATGGTCGGCGCCGATGCGGTCGATGACGCCGTCTCGCTCGAGCATTGCCATCACCCGCGGCTTCACCCGTCCGAGACGTAGCGTGGCCCCCTGACCACTGACGAGCTGCTGGATCTGCGAGAGCTGCTCGGAGCCCTGAGAGTCGATGTAGGGGATCGCTTCGAAGTCGAGCACCACGGCGCGGATCGGGCCGTCGGCGTCGCTGAGCTCCCGGACGCGATCCTCGAGTGCCTGGGCGGTCGCGAAGAAGAGGCCGCTGTCCATGCGCAGCACCACGATGCCGGGGAACGTCTCGTCATCCGGGTGCTCATCCAGGTCGCGGAATACCTGCGTGCCGGTCTCGCGGCCGAGCAGGGGAAGCGGCGGGCTGGTGGCGACGTAGACCAACCAGCCGAGCGACAGCACGACGCCGACGACGACGCCGGCGAGAACACCCACGGACAGCACGCCGACGATGGCGGCGATCGCGATCCAGAAGTCGAACCGGGCGACCCGCTGCAGCCTTCTCAGCTCGGAGAGATCGATCATGCCGAAGACGACGGCGTCGATGATCACCGCGGCCAGCACCGGCTTTGGCAGGTGCGAGAACAGCGGCGCGAGCACGATCAGCGTGAGCAGCACCAGCGCACCCGTGATCAGGGATGCGACCGGCGTCCTGGCTCCGGCGGCCTCGTTCAGCGAGCTGGCGGAGAGACTGGTGGACACGGGCATTCCCTGGAGCGCGCCCGCGCCGACGTTGGCCATCCCCTGGGCGATCGATTCCTGGTCGACATCGATCCGGTAGTGATGGCGGGTGGCGAACGCACGCGCATCCCCCGCCGTCTGCGAGAACCCGATCAGGAGCAGTGCCCCCGCGGCAACGCCGATTGTGGCGTAGTGCTCGCGAAACAGCTCGGCGCTCGGCAACTCCGGGCTCGGAAGGCCACGCGGGACCTGACCGACAAGATCGACGCCGTGCGCACCGAGATCGAACACATACGACGCAAGGATCCCGCCGGCCACCAGCACCAACGCTCC